>DATLBC010000019.1:0-55588 GCA_035527095.1 Ilumatobacteraceae bacterium
CAAGACCGTCACGAAGTGGCGCGACCGGTTCCTCACCGAAGGCGCGACCGGTCTCCTCGATCGGTCGAGCCGACCGAAGTCGTCACCGAACGCGACACCGCCGGAGTGTCGGCGTCGGATCGTGGAGCTACGCCGACAGCGCCGCTGGGGCGCTGCCCACATCGGCCACGAGGTCGGCCGCTCCGGATCAACGGTCCAGAAGATCTTGATCGCCGAGGGACTCGGCCGGCTCGACTCAGGTGACCGCGCAACCGCTGATCCGATCCGCCGCTATCAGCGTAATCGACCCGGTGAGCTGGTCCATGTCGACGTCAAGAAGCTCTCCGGCATCCCTGATGGCGGCGGCTGGCGCATCCACGGCCGAGGCCAAGCACCACCAGTGAAACGGTCCTCGACCGGCTACCGGTTCTTGCATTCGGCGCTCGATGACCGCACCCGGATCGTCTACTCCGAGATCCATTCGAACGAACAAGCCGTCACCGCCGTCGCGTTCTGGGAACGCGCCAACACGTTCTTCAACCAGCTCGGGATCACCGTCGAACGCGTCATCACCGACAACGGTTCCTGCTACCGATCGCAACTCTGGCGCACCACCCTGGAGGACCTTGGCACCATCGCTAAGTTCACGCGGCCCTATCGGCCACAGACCAACGGCAAAGTGGAGAGGTTCCACCGGATCCTGCTCCAGGAATGGGCCTACATCCGCGACTGGCACTCCGACGCCGAACGCTCAGAGCACTACGAGCACTTCGTCCACTTCTCCAATCACCACCGAGCACACGGCGCACTCAGCTGGTCAACACCGATGTCAACACTCAAGGACAACGTCCCCGGTCATCACAACTAGCTGGGCCGCTTGCGTCCATTTCGGACTCAGGCTTCGTGACTTTTGAGGCCATTGGTGAAACGTGGGCGAACTTCGCCGCTCTCGTGCAAAACGAGACAGACGAGGATCTCCTCTACGTCGAGGTCACCTACAACATCATCGGAGCGGGCGGCTCTCCCGTTGCCACGGAGTCTTCAATCATCACCACCCCCCCGCCGGACAGGCGGTCCCGACGACAGGAACGAGGGCGACGGACCTCACTGCGGCAATGCCAGTCTCGATTGAGGTGACGGCCTTCGCTGAGGAAGAGAGCTACTTCGAGTCTGATTGGGTTGAGCTGGAGGTCTCCGCAGAGCCAGCTTTCGTGGTCGGTGCGTACGGCTCGACGAGCGTCTCTGGCACCGTGACCAACACGAGTGACGCGCCGACCGACTTCTACGATCTGGTTTGTCTGGTAAGAAGCCCCGACGGCACCGTGCTCGGGGGGCTTCAAACATTCCCGGACACCGCCGCGCCTGGCCGGACGATTGCGTGGGAGTCCGGCGGAAGCGGGGACTTCGACGCATTCGTCGCACTTGGAGGGACCGTCGGCGAATGCAGCGCAATCCTTGATTTGAACTAGGACTGCACCATATTCGCTAGCCGAGGAGGTTCAGATAGCGGCTCTTTAGTCTTGGTGCGTTCCTTGGTTTCGAATCCGTGACTCCGTGATCCTGCGCGGCGCAGCCCCGACGCCCGGCATCAATTCGCCGCCCGGCGTCGGGGCCGTTGCGCGTCGTCGTCTGACTACGGCTTGTCGACGCGACCGTCGGCCGGGCCGCCACACCCGGCGGCAACCGCCGGCCCCGGAACCCCCTTGGGTGTCTGCGTCACACCAGGCTGAACCGGAGCTTGACCGTTGAAGTCCTCGAGCCCCGAGAACGCGCAGTGCGACGGGTTCACGACCGCATTGCCGACGCGGTCCACCGGTCCCGCACCGGCCTGCAGCGGCGTCCCTCGGCCTTGACCGGTCACTTCACCGGCGAACGCCGAGCCACCGCTCACACCGACGACCGAGGCGCTGCACAGCAGAGCTGCAACGAATGTCTTCCTCATCATGATTTCCCCATTTCATTTCGACGGGCCGAGCAACCCCCATTGGTCTCGGTCCCCGTCACCGGCTCGCTGAGCCGACCCGTTCACTGTGCGCTCAACGCCGTTAGCTGTCAACCGGGCCAACCGTCACACCCCCTCGTCATGATCGACAGGGTGACCGACGACCCGACCCCCGAAGACCTCGAGCAACTCGCCCGATCGGTCGCCATGTCCGGTGTGCTCGGCGATCGTGACCGCCTCGATGTCGTCGCGGCGCTTCGCCGGCTTTCCGAGATCGACAAGGCGACACGTCGGCACCCGTCGGCCGGTCGCGATCGCCGGGATTAGCGTGCCGGTCAACCCCGACTCGGTCCCGCAACCAGGTCGTGGCGAGGCGTCCGGTCGTGGCACCCCAACCGCTTCGGCTGGGCGTCGTTCGGTCGGTAGGTGCGCCGCTAGCACCGTCGAAGAGACTGCGGCACGACCCACGTCGACAATGGCAACAACGTCGACGACGCCACCACCATCGACGAGTCCACCTGCCGCTCCAACACCGGGGCCAGACGATGTGGCGCTGTGCAACGACGACAACTTCTCGAACAACGCTGACTTTTCCGCCACCTGCTCAGGGGGCGATGGAATCACCGAATGGTTGGCAACCTTCGCCCGCTGCACCGACAACTCCTATGTGCGCCTCGAAGACCGGCGTGCCTGCCCCGACGGCAAGGAGCGCTTCGCAGCTCTGGTCGACGACGACAGTTCCGAAGCGTCGCTCCTCGGGACGTTCGAGCTCGACGTCATCAACTCGCTGAGTTGGGGCAATGTTGACGGTCCCATCGACGGCACAGCAGGCGACGTCGAGCACACTTGTCTCGGGACGGGGGGAGGGCCCGGTGTGGTTATCGACACGACAGCCCGGGTGGGAACAAGCGTGGAACTCAACGTCGTCAAGGACTACCTCGCCGACCCCCGCTACAACCAGTTCGCCAGCGTCTTCTTCGCTCATACGAGCGGCGACATGGTGCTGTTCGACCACGAAGGCGATTTCTGGCCAGTCTCCGGAGTGGACTTCACACGTTCAGTGTCATCGACACCAACTGCCTGAACCCAGGCATTGACGACCCCGCACTATGTGGCGCACCCGCTGGGACAATACCCGACCTCGACTGCCAGCGCCTCGACCTCGCACTCGACCAACTGGACGCAGCCGGCCTTCCCGAACCCGACTTCCTCGACGCCACCGGCGACGGACGAAACCCGTTGCTCTATGACAACCGGGTCGTGATCACGCAATCTCCCGCACCATTCACAGCACCATCCGAGGCCGTCGCCTTGGCGATCGCCAAGACTGACGACCTGAGCAACCCCTGCTGACGCCCGAGCAAGTCGCTCAAGGGTTCTTGGCGCCTCCCGAATAGCGCTGGCGGCCGTTTGCCGATGTCACTTGACGTCAAGGCACAGGTCGAAGTGTGCCTGCTTTCACAAACCGCCACGACCGCTGTGTGCCCGCCAGAACGCCGCTACGAACTGAGGTGGCACCGGCGCCCGTCGCGTCGAAAGATCGGATCGAACTGCTACCGAAGTGCTACCGCCCGAAAACGCCGAAAGTCCCGGCTTGAGGTTTATGGCCTCTCACCAGGACTTTCTCCGTCGGGCTGGGGAGATTCGAACTCCCGACCTCTTGTCCCCCAGACAAGCGCGCTAACCAAGCTGCGCCACAGCCCGTATGCATGTGGAGCGTGGACTCTATCGACCCATCAGGCGATGTCGACGCACGTTCGCGATCAGGTGAGGATCTCGACCAACCGCCAGCCGAGATAGACGGCGAGAGCGACCACCATCAGCTTGAAATGCCACGGCGTCTTCTCGTCGTCTGCCGTGCCGCTCGACGTGGGTTCTTCGACGATTCGGCCACAACTCGGGCAGCTGCCGTCGTCGTTCATCGAGTTCGGCGTCCAGTACTTGGCGCATTCCTCACACCACGGCATCACGAGACCTCGACATCACTGGCGCTTGCGGACGCGCATCTTGATCGCCGTGGCGCCGAGGCCGAACTCCTCGCGGATCGTGCGCTCGATGTAGCGCAGGTAGTGCTGCGGGACATCGCGGTTCACGAACAGGGTGAACGTCGGTGGATCGATCGCCCCCTGCACGGCGTACAGAATCTTGGCGCCACCGCCGATGGGCTGACGCTGCTGCGCCGCTGCGATCACCTTGTTGACGTCACGCGTCGGCACACGGGTGTGATACTGCCCGATCGCTTCGGTCAAGCGCGGGTGCAACTTGTCGACGTTCTTGCCCGTGAGGGCGGAGATCTTCAGCACCGAGCTGTCCGCGACAAAGCCGAGCATCCGGGTGACCTCGGCTTGGATCTCGAGACGTTCCTCGGTGCCGACCAGATCCCACTTGTTCAGGATCAGCACGATCGGACACCCCGCGGCATCGACGCGCTCGGCGAGGCGTTGATCCTGCGCGGTGACACCGACGGTCGCGTCGATCACGAGCAGTGCCACGTCGGCATTGTCGATCGAGCGGAGGGCGCGAACGAACGAGTAGTACTCGGCAGAGTCGTCGATCTTTCCCTTGCGGCGCATGCCGGCGGTGTCGATGAACACGATCGGTCCGTCGGCGGTGTCGACCATCGTGTCGATCGAATCTCGCGTCGTTCCGGCCAGGTCGTGCACGACCGAGCGGTCCTCGCCGACCAACCGGTTGAACAGCGTGCTCTTGCCGACGTTCGGTCGCCCGACGATCGCCACTCGAGGCACGGCGGCCTCAGCCTCAGCGGCGGCTTCGTCGTCGTCGGCTGGCCTCCACGGATCGATCGGCTTGTTGATCGGCTGGCGAAGCTGATCGGGGAACCGTTCGAGCACGATGTCGAGCAGGTCGCCCGCGCGGCGGCCGTGCAGCGCGCTGACGGGGACCGGTTCTCCGATGCCCAGGCTCATGAACTCCCACATCTCGGTCTCGCGGCGCTCGTTGTCGGCCTTGTTGGCGACGACAACCACCTCGGTCTTCGACCGGCGGATCCAGTTGGCAATCTGTTGATCGTCGTCGGTGAGCCCCACCGAGGCATCGACCACGAACAGCACCACGTCGGCGTCACGCACCGCGGCTTCGACCTGACGGCTCACCTTGGCGTCGAGGGCATCGCCTCCGGGCATCCACCCGCCGGTGTCGACCACGCGAAACGGCACGTCCAGCCACTCGGCATCGAGTTCTTTGCGATCGCGTGTGATTCCCGGCCGGTCCTCGACGATTGCCTGCTGGCTGCCGACGATGCGGTTGAACAGGGTGCTCTTGCCCACGTTCGGGCGACCGATGATCACTACGGTGGCAACGTCGACGTCTCCCCCGGTCTCGTCTGCGGTTTCGTTGTCGATGTCGGTCACGTTGGCTCCAGTGCGGCACGGAGTGCGATGCCGTCAGTTTCGATGATCTCCACGACCCGGGGAAGGTCGGCGACGGTCAGGCCGTCGAGGAATCGTCCCTCGTCCGACAAGCACACATCAGGCAGCAGGTAGCGATGGCCCTGCGGTTCGGCGGCGAGCACACGGCTCACGTCGTCGCCGGTCAACAGTCCCGTCACGCCGGTGTTGCCGCCGAAGAAGTCGTTGCGCACCGCGATCACACGGATGTCGTCGCGGCCGAGCGAGTCGATCAGCGGGGAGATCACGGGGGCACCGAGCTCACCGGTGAGCACACCGACCGGGGCGTTGCGTCGCGGGCGAAGCGAGATCGTGGCGCCGTCACCGGAGGCATCCGCGGTGCACGGCGTGCCAGTCCGCAGGCCGGTGTAGGCAGCCGGGTTCGGAGGCGCGTCGACCGCAGCGAAGAATCCACGGCGGACTCCCGTTGCCTCGTCGGTGCGTCCACGGAACTCGGCTTCGAACGTGCGGGCCATGCCGATGCCGTCCTCGTGCATCGCGAAGCCGTCGTAGCGTTCAGCCGGCGGGAACGGTCGCTGGGCCATCAGGTAGTACTCGTCGGCGGCGTAGACCATGCGCTTGCCCAAGGTTGCGCGGAACACGTCCTGCCAGTCGTCGACGATGTCGACCACCGCCTGCGCCTCGGCAACCGTGTGGAGCCGCATGGCGGCTTCGCCATTGAACTTCGAGATGCCGAGCGGAACGACCGCGACCGAGTCGAGTTCGGGGAAGCGGTCGAGGATGCCCGCCATCGTGTCGGCAAGCACGGCGCCGTCGTTGACGCCAGGGCACACCACGATCTGGCCGCGCACGGTGATGTCATGGTCGAGCAGTGCCCGTAGCCACCGCAGGCTCATTGCACCTCGCGGGTTCTTCAGCATCTGGCTGCGAACGTCGGGGTCGGTCGCGTGAATGCTGACATGCAGCGGCGAGAGCCGCTCGGTGATCACACGCTCGAGATCAGACTCCGTGAACCGAGTGAGCGTCGTGAAGTTGCCGTACAGGAACGACAGTCGGTAATCGTCGTCCTTCAGATACAGGCTGCGCCGCATGCCCTTGGGCAACTGATAGATGAAACAGAACTCGCAGTGGTTGTCGCAGGTCCGGACCCGGTCGAACACCGCGCTCGACACATCGACGCCGAGGGTCTCGCCTGCGCGCTTCTCGATCGAGAACGCCAGGTCGAGACCTCCACGCTGCACATCGAGTTCGACGTCGGCCTCGTCCGCTGCCAACTGCCACTCGATGATGTCGCGGGGCACGTCGCCGTTGATTCGCACGATCTCGTCACCGGCCAACACTCCAGCGCTGGCTGCCGGCGACCCTTCCGTCACCGCGACGACGATCGGCGCAAGCGAACGCGAGGGGGTCGCGCGCTCGATCTCGAGCTCGCTGACGCGCGCGATGGCGTTGTCGGCCTGAACGGTGTCGGACATGGGTCAGTCAGGCTACCGGCGGGGCGCCGCGGGTAGCCTGGGACAGGATGTCACCCACCGCAAGCGACTCTGGCGTCGATCAGGTGCTGCTGGCCCAGCCACGTGGGTTCTGTGCCGGTGTCGAGATGGCCATCAAGGCGTTGGCGTGGATGGTCCGCACGTTCCCCGCGCCGGTGTACTGCTATCACGAGATCGTCCACAACAAGCTCGTGGTCGACCGATTCATCGAGCAGGGTGTGGTGTTCGTCGACGACATCGCCGACGTGCCCGTCGGGAGCCCGATCATGCTGTCGGCGCATGGCTCGGCCCCGGAGGTCGTCGAGGCCGCCCGCGTTCGCGGCTCGTACGTGGTCGACTCGGTCTGCCCGCTCGTCACCAAGGTCCATCACGAGGTGAAGGTTCGCGCCGGCAAGGGCTTCCGCATCATCTACGTCGGCCACGAGGGCCACGAAGAGGCGATCGGCACGATGGCGGTCGCTCCTGACTCGATCGACCGGGTCGAATCAGTCGAGGAGGTCAATCGACTCGAGGCCTCCGAGCAGCCCGTCGCGCTGCTGGCGCAGACCACGTTGTCGCATCGCGACTGGGAAGGTGTGGCCGTCCGCGTGAAAGAGCGCTTCCCCGATGTCTGGACACCTGGGCGAAGCGATCTGTGTTTTGCCACCACCAACCGCCAGGCCGCGCTGATGGAGCTGGCGCACCGCTGCGACGTCGTCGTCGTGATCGGTTCGGCGAACTCCTCGAACACGCGGGCGCTCGAACAGCTCGCACGCGAAGAGGGCTGCGATCGGGTCTACCGCATCAACTCGGTGACGGAGCTGCCGTCGGACCTCTCCGGGATCGTCGGCGTCACCGCCGGAGCCTCGGCGCCCGAGGAACTCGTCGACGAGGTGGTGCGTTTCCTGGCTCCTGCTCGCGGGATCGAACTCGTCGACGTGACCGAGGAGGACGAGTACTTCCCCCCGCCGCGCAACATCCGCGATCTCCAGGCGTCGATCGAGGCTGCGGCGACTGCACTGCTCGGCGGCAGCATGCTCGACCGGTCCCGCATGGACGACCGAACCCTCGGCGCCAGCGACGTCCTCGCCCAGCTCAACCGGTGAGCCAACCGACCGCATACGGCGGTCTCGCTCATCGCAACGGGCCCGGCCGACCCACCGGTGAGCCAACCGACCGCATACGGCGGTCTCGCTCATCGCAACGGGCCTGGCCCGGTGACGCAATCAGCTCCTCGGGACCTCTGACCACGGCACGTCGCGGTCGACACGCACGTCACCGGGCAATCCGAGCACCCGCTCACCGAGGATGTTCTTCATGACCTCGGTCGTGCCACCCTCGATCGAGTTGGCCCGGCTGCGCAGGAACGCCTTCTGCAGCGTGTCGGACCCCATCGCCGTCTCCGGCCGGATCATCTCGTAGCTGCCGTACAGCAAGCCGTCGGCACCCATCAGGTCGATGACCTCGTCGTAGATGTCCTTGTTGAGATCGGCTGACGCCATCTTGCCGATGGAGCCCTCGGGCCCGGGGTCACCCATCTTCCGGTTCTGGTTGGCCCGGATGTTGGTGAGCCGCAACACCTCGGCGCGTGCCCACAGCTTCATCACCTCGTCGCGAGCGACGGCATCCTTGCGGGCCTCGGGAAGCTGTTGCCATGTCTGCACGAGGGCCGAGATCGTGCCTGATCCGCGTGCGGGGATCGTGCCGCCGATCGACACGCGTTCGTTCATCAGCGTCGTCAACGACACCCGCCAGCCGTCGCCAGGACCACCGAGCATCTCCGCTGTGGGGATCCGAGTGTCGGAGAAGAACACCTCGTTGAACTCTGCCTCACCGGTCATCTGTCGCAACGGACGGATCTCGACGGTCGGGTCCTCCATGTCGACCACGAACGCGGTCAGCCCGGCGTGCTTCACAGCGTTCGGATCGGTGCGCACCACGAGCAGTCCCCACTTGGAGAGGTGCGCAAGCGTGGTCCACACCTTCTGGCCGTTGACGATCCACTCCTCGCCGTCCTGCACGCCCGTCGACGACAAGCCGGCGAAATCGGAACCGGAGCCGGGCTCGGAGAACAGCTGGCACCAGATCTCCTCGCCGGTGAACAGCGGCCGGAGGTAGCGCTGCTTCTGCTCGTCGCTCCCCCACGCCACCACCGTGGGCCCGGTCATGCCGTGGCCGATCGGGTTGCGATACATCGGATTCGGCGCCCCGGCGGCGTACACCCGCTCGTTGATCAGCTTCTGAAGCTTCGGATTGAGTCCCAGGCCACCATGGCCCTCCGGGAAGTGCACCCAGGCGAGACCCCGATCGAACTGTTGACCCAGAAATTCCTTGGGGTCGGTGGTCTTCGGCGGGAATGCGGCGAGCAGTTCGTCGACGAGTTCGGCGACACGGCGTTCGTCAGCGGTCAGCTCGGTGGTGCTGTCGGTCATCGTCATGTCCGGCACCGTACTTTCAGTCGTCGGCCGGAATCCTGTCGAGCAACTGATCACGGATGCTCACACCAGGCTCGCGAGCCTTGTCGCCGGTGACTCGCCACCCGAGTCGACTCGAGTACAGCAGCGGCGGCTCCCTCAGTCGGTGCGCTTCTACGTCGACGACCCTGGCGAACAGCAACTCGTGGTCGGACATCGTCACCTGATCGAACGTCTCGCAGTGCAGCCAGGCGATCGAATTCGGCACGACGGGCAGCACCTGTTCGCAATCGGGCCAGTCGGTCAGGTATTCCTCGGCGACGTAACGGAACTTGCGACCGGGATAGCTGAAATACTGCCCTTCGACGATCTGATCGGCGGCCAGGATGCTGACAGCGAACCGCCCGGCGTCGACCATCAGCGGGTAGGTGTCGTGCTTGGGTGACACGCTGGCCATCACGATCGGTTCCTCGAAGCTGACCTGTTCGAACCAATGGCTGGTGTAGGCGCGTCGCACGCCGTCGTGGGCGGCGCCGATCACCTGCACCCCCTTGATCATCTGGCCGAGGCACTGCTTGATGTCGCGATCGATCACCGTGTCAGTCTGGCGTTGCCGCCACGATTACATCGCAGCTCCGACCCCGGATGTCATCGTCAGTTGAAGATGGCGGAGGTGGCGGTGATCTCGGTGGCTTCGAGTTCGGCGAGTTCGGGCACAGCAGCACGGAGATCCATCACGATCGCAAGACGAACGGCATCGGACCGCCCGGCGAACACGCTCTTGAGGTTGTTGAGCATCCGGATCACGATGTCGCGGTTCGGCGTCGGGTCGAGGTACTCCTCGTTCCACGCCACCTGCCCGCCCGTCACCTGCTCGAACAGCGCCCGGGCCCCGGCCCGATCGAGCCGGCGGCCCCCGTCGAACGGATCGAAGAACGCATCGGAATCATCGACCGCTCGAACCAGGAAATGCGCCGGCATCCCCACCCCGACGAGGTCCACACCGACACGTCGGGCCACCTCGATCATCAGCACTGACAAGCTGATCGGGATCCCGGTCCGGGTGGCGATCACCCGGTCGAGACACGAATTGCGCCAGTCGTAGTACGCGCTCCGGTTGCCGACGAAATGCTCGACGGCGAACAGGTGATGCGCAACGGTCTCGGCGCTGGCCGACGGACAACCGGCGCCAAAGGCGTCGAGTTCGCGGAGCCAGTGTTCGACGTCGAGTCCCGGTTGGATGGCCGTCGAGATCAGCAACGCGGCTTCGTCCAACGGCACGGCCAAGTCGTCGGGCTGCATGATCTCGGCGAACCGGACGCTGACCATGCCCGAACCGTACCGCCACCATGCGCTCGCTGACCCGGGTCGACTACGTTGCCCCGCATGTTCCCAGGCGCACACCTCTCCGCTCACGGCGACAAGCCGGCTCTCATCATGGCCGGCTCCGGCTTCACGCAGACCTTCGCCGAACTCGATGCTGCGGCCAACCGGTTGAGCCGCCTGCTCCGGGCAGCGGGACTGCAGCCGGGTGACCACATCGCCATGTGCATGGAGAACCACGATCGCTACCTCGAGATCGTGTGGGGATGCCACTACGCCGGCCTCGTGTACACCTGCGCCTCGTCACGGCTCACCAGCCACGAACTCGAGTACATCATCAACGACTGTGGCGCTCGCGCCTACATCACGTCCAAGTACAAGGCTGATCAGGCCGCCGAGATCGCCGGCACCACCCCGAACGTCGAGCTGCGTCTGATGCTCGACGGCACGATCGACGGCTACGAGAGCTACGAGAACGCCGTTGCCGAGCAGTCGCCCGAGCCGCTCGACGAGGTCCGGGTCGCCGGCCTCGACATGCTCTACTCCTCGGGCACCACCGGCATGCCGAAGGGGATCACGCGCCCGTTCCCGAACGAGCCGCTCGACGCCGCCCCCGGAAACGTCCAGGGACTCCTGCAGCTGCTGTTCGGCATGGACGACACGAAGCGCTACCTGTCCCCTGCGCCCTTCTACCATGCAGCGCCCTTGCGCTTCTGCCTTGCCGTTCACGCCATCGGCTCGACGATCGTGGCAATGGAACACTTCGACGCGGAGGAGTACCTGCGTCTCGTCAACGACCACGACATCACCCACAGCCAGGTTGTCCCCACGATGTTCGTGCGGATGCTCAAGCTGCCCGCAGAGACTCGGACGAAGTACGACGTCTCGTCACTCGAGTGCGTGATCCACGCGGCAGCGCCGTGCCCGGTTCCGGTCAAGAAGCAGATGATCGAGTGGTTCGGTCCGGTGATCCACGAGTACTACGCCGGCAGCGAAGGCAACGGCTTCGTCTACTGCAACAGCGAAGGTTGGCTTGCGCATCCCGGCACCGTTGGGTCTCCGATCGCGTGCGAAATCCACATCGTCGGCGAGGACGGCGAGGAGGTGCCCCAAGGCGAGTCGGGCACCGTGTACTTCGAGGGCGGCGCTCAGTTCGAGTACCACAACGATCCCGAGAAGACGAAGGGATCGCGACACCCGAAGGGCTGGAGCACACTCGGCGACGTCGGCTACGTCGACGCCGATGGGTTCTTGTACCTCACGGACCGCAAGGCGTACATGATCATTTCCGGCGGCGTGAACATCTACCCGCAGGAAGCCGAGAACGTCCTCGTGACCCACCCCAAGGTGATCGACGTCGCCGTGTTCGGCGTGCCGAACGACGACTTCGGCGAAGAGGTCAAAGCGGTCGTGCAACCGGTCGAGATGCCCGCAGACGATGCCGAGGCCGCTGCGCTCGCGTCCGAACTCATCCAGTTCTGTCGAACCGAACTGGCCGACGTCAAGTGCCCACGCTCGATCGACTTTCGCACCGAACTCCCCCGCCACCCGACCGGCAAACTCTACAAGCGGCTCCTCAAGGACGAGTACTGGAAGGAAGCCGGCCGCTCGATATGAATCATCTCGGTTGCCACGAGCGAGCGGCGCGTATGCGGTGACCTCGCTCGTCGACGGGCCGAACGGGTCTCGGCTCCACCAGTCGGGGGGGGACGACCATACGGTCAGACGGCAAGGGCATCCAGTGGGAGCGCAGCGACGTCGCGAGCGACAAGACCCTGCGGATCGACGTCGCCGACAACGTCGACCCCATTGCCGAACACGTCGAGCGACCCGGCCCCTGCAACCACGGTGACCCAAGTCGTGAAGATGATCGCTCCCATGACTACGGTCGGTCGGTGATGGAGCTGCACCCATATCTCGACTGGCCCGGGCCGATTCCGTTCGCTCACCGAGGTGGGACGAGTGAGGCACCGGAGAACACGATGCCGGCGTTCGAACACGCCGTCTCGCTCGGTTTCCGCTACCTCGAGACGGACGTGCACCTGAGCGCCGACGGGGTGTTGATGGCGTTCCACGACCCCGATCTCTCGCGGACATGCGGTGTCGACGGGTCGATCGCCGAGATGACCGCGGACGAGTTGGCCGAGGTGCGCGTCGATGGGCGCGCCTCGATCCCCTTGATGAGCGAGTTGTTCGAACGGTTCCCCGACGTTCGGTTCAACATCGACTGCAAGTCGGATGCTGCGGCCGGCCCACTCGCTGCACTGATCCGACGGTTCGAGGCGATCGACCGAGTGTGCCTCGGTGCGTTCAGCCACGGCCGCCTCATGAAACTGCGAACCCTGCTCGGCCCCGAGCTGCTGTCGTGCATGAGCCCGCAAGAAGTGGCCACCCTGCGTCTGACCGGGCGCGTGAGCGGACTGGCCGAACGGGTCGCGCAAGTTCCGGTGCGCTACGGCGCCGCCACTGGACCCAAGGGCGTCACCGTGGTCACCGAACGCTTCGTTCGCAACGCTCATCGCCGCGGCGTACCGGTGCACGTATGGACGATCGACGATCCCGACGAAATGCGTCGCCTCTGCGACCTGGGCGTCGATGGCATCATGACCGACCGACCCGAAACCCTTCGCGACGTCCTCATCGAGCGGAGCCAATGGCACGACCCCGCATCCGGATCGTGACCTAACGTCGGCACCCATGCCGACCGCCACCCCTCGATCCACCGTTCGTTCCTCGCACCACATGGTCGCGAGCGCGGACCAGCTCGCCACATCGGCCGGGATCGCCACGTTCGCCCAGGGCGGCAACGCTGTCGACGCTGCCATCGCCACGAACGCCGCGATCGCCGTGACCGCACCGCACCTGTGCGGCATCGGCGGCGACCTGTTCGCCCTGGTCCACGTCGACGACCCGTCGACACCGGGGGTGCCGGGCGTGACCCACGCCCTCAACGCGTCGGGCCGGGCCGGATCCGGTGCCGACCCGAGTCGGCTTCGCGCCGAGGGGTTCAACGAGATGCCGTTCAAACTCGACGTGCGCTCGGTGACGGTCCCGGGTTGTATCGATGGCTGGATGGTGCTCCACGAGCGCTTCGGGTCGCTGCCTCTCGACCTGATCCTGGCGCCCGCCCGTCGCCTCGCAGCCGGCGGGTTTCCAGCGAGCCCGTTGCTGGTGGGGTCGCTTCGTCGCCTCGACGCGGCCAGCCGGTCGAACCTGTCCGAATTGGCTGAACAAGCGACGACGGTCGGCGCCACCGTCCGACGGCCCGGAGCGGCTCTCGTCCTCGCTGCGCTGGCGTCCAGCGGGCGCGACGGCTTCTATCTCGGCGCCTTCGGCGACGGGCTGCTCGAACTCGGCGACGGGCTCTTCGACGCCGACGATCTCGGCACCGTCCAGGCGAATTGGGTCGAGCCGCTCACAGCGAGTGCCTTCGGCGTCGATCTGCACACGATCGGGCCGAACTCGCAGGGGTACCTCACGCTCGGTGCCGCCCGACTGGCCGAGCGACTCGACCTGCCCGATGATCCCGACGACGTGCGTTGGGCCCATCTCCTGATCGAGGCGGCATCGGCAGCGGGGTTCGATCGACCTGCTGTCCTACACGAACGCGCCGACGGTCGCACGCTGATCGAATCGATCGATGGGCGACTCGATCTGATCGGTTTGGAAGCAGCGAGCCGTCGTCCTGCCCCTGGATCGGACGGCGACACGACCTACCTGTGCACGGCGGGCATCGATCGTGATGGTCGACGCATCGGGGTGTCGCTGATCCAGTCGAATGCGTCGGGCTTCGGCAGCCACCTCGTCGAGCCGAACACCGGGATCAACCTGCACAACCGTGGCATTGGCTTCAACCTCATCGAAGGCCACGCTGCCGAGTTCGGACCGGGTCGGCGGCCACCGCACACGTTGTCGCCAGCACTTGCCACCCGCGCAGGTCGCCTGGCGTCGGTGTTCGGCACGATGGGCGGTGATGCTCAGCCACAGATCCTGCTGCAGGTCGCTGCGCGACTGTTCCACCACGGGCAGTCGCCGACCGCAGCGATCGCCGCTGCGCGATGGGTCCTCCGCGGCCCAGACACCGGTTTCGACACGTGGACCGGCGCGGCCGACCCGATGGTGCACGTCGAGGGTCACGCTCCCCCCGGTTGGGTCGATGGACTCGCCACACGTGGCCACCGCAGCGAGGTACGACCGGCGTGGGACTCGGACTTCGGCCACGCGCACGCCATCGTCGTCGAGGACAGTGGCATGTTCGCCGGCGCAGCCGACCCCCGCGCGGTCATCGGCTCCGCCGCCGGCCTCTGACCCCACCCACCAGCGCCGCCCACCCACCAGCGCCGCCCACCGACTCACTCGCCCGACCGATGAGCCAACCAACCGCATACGGCGGCTTCACTCATCGCCACCGACTCACTCGCCCCACCGATGAGCCAACCAACCGCATACGGCGGCTTCACTCATCGCGGGGGTGTCAGAGGAGCGGGAGGACCTCTTCGGCGAAGCGGGCCATCTGCTCATCGGCCTTCTTGTACGGGTCGCCCAGCAAGTGAGGGAACAACGTCAGGTATTCGACGCCGAGCAGATCGCGGTAGAACGAGATCTCCTCAGCGACCTTCTCCGGCGGACCGACGAGGATGGTCTTGTTCTCGATCGACTCGTCGAGCGTCGGAATGAGACCAGGCTGCGACGGCTTGCCGTCGGGACCCATGTACCCGCGACTCCATCCGTAGGGGCCGAGGAACTTCCAGAACTCGTCGTGGCCCGGGAGCGCTGACGCCCTCGCCTCTTCCATCGTGTCCTCGATGCGGTACGAAACGACGAGCATCCGCTTCTCGTGCGGTGCCAACTCGACACCGTGCGAGGCCGCGTAAGTCTCGCCGTACTTGTCCCAGAACCGCTTGATGAAGCTGTAGTGCTGATTCCAGAAGACCGCTCCGTGGTCGACGACGGGCACGTAGTCGAGCGTCGGGGGCGACGTGACGGCCTGCCAGATCTCGAAGGGATGGATCGGCTTGGGGATCAGCGTCAGTTCCTGGACGGTCTCGCCACGGTCCGGAATGCCGGGGATCGGGATCTCGAAGTGCTTGCCTTGGAACGAGAACGACTCCTGCGTGAGCGCTCGGCGGATGATCTCCATCGACTCCTCGAAGATCTCGCGATTGTGGAGATCTGCGGCGACCTGGTCGGGGTTGTCCATCGAACCGATCGAGACCCCCTTGTCGTTGAGATGCAACACCTCGCGAGGCACGGTCCCCCGGCCGACACCGAGCATGGCGCGGCCGCCGGACAGGTTGTGCAGTGTGGCGAAGTCCTCGGCGAGCCGGAGTGGATTCCACTGCGGCACGACGTTGAACATTGCGCCGAAGCGCAGCGTGGTGGTCTGCGCGGCGATCCAGGTGGAGATCAACAGGCCATTCGGGATCACCTCGTAGCCCTCGTACTGGAAGTGGTGCTCGGTGGTCCAGAACGAGTCGAATCCGAGCCGTTCGGCCTCCTTGGCCGAGTTGACGTAGTCGAGCGTTGCCTGCCAACACGCCTCATTCGAGTAGCGACGATCCATCGGGTCCGGCTTGCCGGCACCGGCATCGTCCATCTCGACGCCACCGAAGAAGAAGGCACCGAGCTTCAGGTCCGGTCGTTCGCTCATGGCAAGTAGTTTCGCGCAGATGTCCGGCACCCTCCTACGGCGAGCGACGATTGTTGACGGGGCGGTGACAGGAGGAACCGCCGATGTGTTGATCGTCGACGGCGCCATCGCCGAGATCGGGCCCCACCTGCCATCTGGAGACGCCGACGTGGTCGACCTCGAGGGCCATCTCCTCCTCCCGGCCGCGGTCGAACCGCATGCACACCTCGACAAGGCGTTCCTCGCCGAACGCATCGAGAACCCGAGCGGCGACCTGATGGGCGCGATCACCGCCATGCGATCGAGCCGCCATCTCCTCGACATCGACGAGACGATCGAACGAGCCGAACGTGCGGCGAGGATCATGGCCGCCAACGGGTTCCGAGCGGTTCGCACCCATGCCGACACGACAGTGGAACACGGCCTGCGCAGTATCGAGGCCCTTGCGGAGGTCCGGAGACGGGTGGTCGAGGTGATCGACCTCGAGATCGTTGCGTTGTGCGGTTGGCCGGTCGTCGGGCCGAACGGAGCCGACCAGCAAGCACTCCTGCGAGACGCGCTCGACGCCGGCGCCGATCTCGTTGGCGGATGCCCCCACCTCGAAAGCGATGGCCGCTCCGCCGAAGCGACCGAGTTCTTGCTGCAGACTGCATCCGATCGCAGCGTCGGCATCGACCTCCACACCGACGAAACGCTCGACGCCGACGTCCTCGATCTGGTCGACCTGGCAACCATGGTCCTCACCGGGTTCGAGCATCCGGTCACCGCGAGCCACTGCGTCAGCCTGGGAATGCACGAACTGTCGCGCCAGCAGGAGATCTCCGAACTCGTCTCGCAGGCGGGCATCGACGTCGTCGCCCTGCCGCACACGAATCTGTTCCTCCAGGGCCGAGGCTGGGCCCCGATGCCCCGAGGCTTGACTGCCGTCGCCGCGCTCCGATCCGCCGGGGTCAATGTTGCGGCCGGCGCCGACAACCTGCAAGACCCGTTCAACCCGCTCGGCCGGGCGTGCCCATTCGAGACCGCCGGCCTCATGGTGATGGCGTCGCATCTCTCCCCCTCCGATGCCTGGGACGCCGTCAGCACCAACGCTGCGCAACTCATGCGGTTGGAGAGCATTTCGGTCGCACCAGGGGATCGGGCTGATCTGGTTGCTGTCCGCGCGGCTACTGTTCGCGAGGCAATCGCATTCGGACCGAATGATCGCATGGTGTGGCATCGAGGCCGCACGGTGCCCTCGGCCTGAAACGCGATGTACACAGATGTGACTCACACCGGTTTCACAACCGCCATAGTGTCGACCAAGGCGACCTGACCAAGGCCGTGTCGAGGGAGAATCGTTCGAACGTGTCCACCAACCCGCAAGCGGCGAGCACCACTGCGACGATCGATGGTGGCGACGCAACTCTGAAGTTCGAGCACCTCTCGATGGTGTTCGCCGATGGCACCCACGCCCTCGACGATGTCTCGTTCTCGGTGTGTCAAGGCGAGTTCGTCACGGTCGTCGGCCCATCCGGCTGCGGTAAGTCGACCTTGCTTCGTGTGGCGTCCGGACTCGAACAGAATGCTTCGGGAACCTGCGACGTCGACCGCGCGTCGATCGGCTACGTCTTCCAGGATGCCACGCTGCTCCCGTGGCGGACCGTCCAGCGCAACGTCGAGCTGATCGCAGAACTCCATCATGTGCCCAGGGCCGAACGCGCCGAACGCGCCCGCAAGGCAATCGAACTCGTCGGCCTCGACGGCCACCAGGACAAGCACCCCAAGCAACTCTCCGGCGGCATGAAGATGCGCTGTTCACTCGCACGGTCGTTGGTGATGAACCCGAAGGTGTTCCTGTTCGACGAGCCGTTCGGTGCCCTCGACGAGATCAGCCGCGAACGGCTCAACGACGAGTTGCTTCAACTCTTCACCGGGGTCGGTTTCGCCGGGCTGTTCATCACGCACTCGATCGCCGAGGCTGTCTTCATGTCGACGAGGGTGCTGGTCATGTCGGGCCGCCCCGGTCGGATTCTCGCCGACATCGACGTTCCCTTCGAGTACCCCCGAAGGCCGGAACTCCGATATGAACCGGCCTTCGCCGAGTTGGCGGGCCAGGTGTCGGAACACCTCAAGGAGGCTCACGGATGACGATCATCGCCGAGCCCGAACAGATCGGTTTCGACGGCCCCCGCTCCGACGGCGAGAGCACGCACGCCCCACCCGAAGTCCGCGCGCGTGGACGCTTCGCCGCTGCCATGTGGCACTACGGACCGATTCTCCTGGTGTTCGCCATCTTCATCGGGTTCTGGTATCTGGCCCACTACGTCTTGCTCAGCGAGAACCGAAGGTTCATCGTGCCGCCTCCACACGACGTGATCCAGGAGTCGTTCTTCAACGAGGTGGCTCGCGCAGAGCTGTTCGAGGGTTTGATCAATACCGCCCGAATCGCTCTCTACGGCTTCGTGATCGCCACCGTGCTGGGCATGGCCGGCGCCATCGTGATGGCGTACAACCGAACGCTCGAACGGGCGCTGTTCCCGTACGCCGTCGTATTGCAGACCATTCCCGTCCTGGCGTTGGTACCGCTGTTCTCGGTGTGGTTCGGCCCCACTCGCACCGCCCGCGTCGTCACCTGCGTGCTGGTCGCCATCTTCCCGATGCTGACGAGCTTCCTGTTCGGCCTCAAGTCGGTCGACCGTGGCCACCTCGACCTGTTCCGCCTCCACGGCGCGAGCTGGTTCACGCAGCTGCGAAAGCTGCAGCTCCCGGCCGCGATGCCCTCGATCTTCACCGGGTTGCGTATTGGCGCCGGTCTCTGCGTGGTCGGCGCCCTCGTCGCCGACTTCTTCTTCAGCCGCGGCGATCTGGGCCTCGGTCGGCTGCTCAACAACTACGCCAAGCAGCTCCAGTACGAGCGCCTCTTCGGAGGCGTCATCCTCGCGTCACTTCTCGGTGTGTCGATCTACGGCCTGATCAGTTGGCTGTCGAACCGATCACTGCGGAGCTGGCACGAATCCGAGTCCGGTCATTCGTGAACCCGACGCGGAAGCACTACCCACATCCCCATCCCGAACACCAACACCACTCCTCAGGGGGAGAACCCACATGACACCAACCACCAAGAAGGCGCTCGCGCTCGTCGTCGCGCTCGGCGCTGTTGCCGCCGCCTGCGGCAGTGACGACAGCTCCAGCGAGTCGGCAAGCACCGATGGCGAAGCGGTGTGCCCGCAAAACCTGGTCATCCAGAAGGACTGGTGGCCCGAGACCGAGCACGGCGGCACCTACCAGCTGATCGGGCCCGGCGGTGAATCCGACGCCGAGCTCTTCACCTACTCGGGACCGATCGACCCCGCCTACGCCGTCGGCGGCATCGAAACCGTCGAGATCCGTGCGGGTGGTGACGCGATCGAGTTCCAACCGGTCCCCGCCGTCATGAAGACCGACCAGGACATCACACTCGGCTACGTCAACACCGACGACATCATCGAGCGGTCGCCGACCGTCGAGGTGACCGCCGTCGCAACGACGCTCGAGAAGAACCCGCAGATGATCATGTGGGATCCCGAACAGCTCGAGGTGGACCCTTCCGACCCGGCGTCGATCGCTGCGAGTGGCGCCAGACTGGCCCACTTCCCGACCGCCACGTACGTCGAGTGGCTGATCTCGAAGGGATTCATGGACGAAGGCCAGAGCGACCCGAACTACGGCGGTGCTCCCGACCAGTGGGTCGCCGACGGCGGCAACTTCATTCAGCAGGGCTTCGCGACCAACGAGATCTTCAAGTACGAGAACCTCATCGACTGGAAGGACGGCGCGCCGGCCCCGGTCGACTACGCGATCATCCACGACCTCGGTTGGCAGCCCTATCCCGCCGCGTACTCGGTCCTCACCGAGCGCCTCGACGAGCTGTCGCCGTGCCTCGAACTGTTGGTGCCGCAGCTTCAGCAAGCCTGGGTCGACTACCTCAACAACCCCGAGCCGATCGGTGACGTGGTGATCGAGGTCACGGAGGTCTACAACAACTACTGGACGCTGACTCCTGAGCTGAATGCTCGTGCGTTCGAGTTGTTCGAGGAAGAGGGCTACGGATCCAACGGACCGGACGACACCTACGGCAACTTCGATCCGGAGCGCATCCAGACGTTGTTCGACGACTTCGGCGTGATCCTCGAGAATCGGGGCATCACGCTGCCCGACGGCTACACCGCGGAGAGCTCGTACACGAACGACTTCATCGACGAGTCGATCGGACGCTGATCATCGCCGTGCTCAGCTGAGCACGATCCACCCAGTACGACACGAGGGACGCTTGACGGAGCGTCCCTCGTTTCGCGTCACGAGTAGGCGCAGAGGTCGAAGGGATTGCCATCGGGGTCGACCAGGTTCACGATCGCCCCGTACGGTTCGAGTCGAGCCGCGGAGACCACGCTCGCACCCAAGCCGACCAAACGCGCGACCTCGGTATCGAACCTGTCGCGTTCGCAGACGAGATCGAGGTGCACCGATCCCGCTCGGGTCATGCCGGACTGCACGCCGAGCCGGCGCACACCAGCGCCATCAGCAAGCACGATCCAACGGTCACCATCCTCTCGTTCGACTTCGTGCAGGTCGAGCGCCCGCGCCCAGAACGCTGCGAGCGCATCGGTCGCCGGTGAATCGAGAGTGACGAGATCGAACCGAGCCGCCATCGGGTCAATCCGACTCCGCGCCCGTCAGCATCTCGAGCACGACCTGCAGCAGCACGTTCGCCCCCGCTTCGATGTCGCCGGGCTCGGTGTACTCCGCGATGTTGTGGCTCAGTCCGCCGACGCTCGGGGTGAACACCATCGCCGTCGGACAGACCCGTGCGAGCATCTGGGCATCGTGGCCGGCCCCGCTCGGCATCCGCTTGGTCGAGTGCCCGAGTCGTTCGGCGGTTGCATGAACGAGGTCGACCATCGATGCGTCGAAGTCGACCGGCTCGAACCTGGCGAGCGAGTTCGTCGAGATCGTGACACTTTCCGACTCGACGAGCTCCTCCAGGAACGTTGCGAGCCTCGACTCGGCTTCTCGCAGGATCCGATCGTCGGTGTTGCGGAGGTCGACCGTCATGACGACCCTCGCTGGGACCACGTTGACCAGGTTCGGGAACACATCGATCCGTCCGACGGTGCCGAACTGGTCGCGCCCGAGATGCCGGGTGAGGTCACGAACGTAGGTGGTGATCGCAGCGGCGCAATAGCCCGGGTCGTGTCGAAGCCGCATGGGCGTCGTGCCGGCATGAGCGGACTGGCCGATGATGACGATCTCGGTCCACGAAATGCCCTGGACCCCTTCGACGACGCCGATCGTGATGCCCTCGGCTTCGAGCACGGGGCCCTGCTCGATGTGCAACTCGACGTACGCGTGCGGGGCGGTTGCGGTCGGGCACGGGACCGGACCGGCGTACCCGATGCGGTCGAGTTCATCGCCGAGACGTGCGCCATCGTCGGCAGCCACCAGGTCGAGCGCCTCTTCGAGCGCCAAACCACCGACATACACCAGGCTTCCCAGCATGTCGGGGGCGAAACGGGCGCCCTCTTCATCGGTGAAGAACGCCACCTGGAGGGCCCGTTCGGTCGACACACGCGCCTGTTCGAGGGTCTCGACGATCTCGAGGCCGGCGAGCACACCCAGGTTCCCGTCGAATCGGCCGCCCGTGCCAACGGTGTCGATGTGCGAGCCGACCATCACCGGTGAGAGCGTCGGGTCGAGCCCTGCCCGCGTGGCCACGACGTTGCCGATCGCATCGACCACGACGTCGAGGCCGAGATCGCGCATCCACGCCACCACGAGATCCCGACCGGCGCGGTCCTCGTCGGTGAGCGCGAGCCGAGCGTTGCCCCGTTCACCGTTCGGACCGTCGATCCGTCCGATCTGTCCCAGTTCGTCGATGCGTCCGAGCAGTCGATCGGGGTCGATGCGAAGGGCCGACCACTCCCCGGGCAGGCTCACCTCAACGCACCGGAAGCTCGAACGCCGAGACTTCGCCGAGTGCCTCGCAGAAGGCATCGACGGCCTGGACGACCAGTTGCTCACCGCGCTCCGCCGTGGCGGTGGTCGGGTCGCCGATGTGACCATCAGGTCCGAAGTCGTTCGACAGCCAGCCGAACCCGACCGCTCCACCGAAGCGGACATATCGGTTCGCTGCGAGCCCGTCGGGGACGTTGCGAGTTGCTGCGGTCATGTCGACGAGATGCGGAGCGAGGTACAGCATCATCGAGGTCTCGTCGGTACCTCCGTGGATGCCCATGCCGAGTTCGTCGGGCGCCGAGGCGCCGCCCTGGTCGGGTGGAACCCCGGGGTGCGCGAGGAATGTCAGCAGGCCGTGGGCGAGCCGGATGTCGCGGTTGGCGACCCCGACGAGCGCCGAGTTGCCGCCATGGCCGTTGAAGAAGACCAGCTTGCGAGCCGCCGTTGTGGCCGCGCATCGCCCGATGTCGTCGAGCACCCCCAGCAACGTGGTCGCCGACAACCACAACGTGCCCGCCGACCAGGCGTGCTCGTTCGACTTCGTGTAGACGAGCGGTGGCAGCAGCCACACGTCCAACTCTTCCCCGACCCGTTCGACCGCCAACTCGGAGATCCGATCGGCGATCACCAGGTCGGTGTTGAGCGGCAGGTGCGGACCGTGCTGCTCGACCGCACCGAGCGGCTGAACGAAGATGCTTCGTTCGGTCACGAGTCGAGCGACATCAGGAGCCCGGAGCTCGGCGAAGTTGCGTGAAACGGAAGACACATCGGCACGTTACGCCGCCGATGTTGAACTGCGGGAGACTGTCGACCGTGACATCGTCATCGCCCACCTCGCGGTCTGGGTCCGAGTTCGACGCCATCGTGATCGGCGCCGGCCACAACGGACTGGTCACCGCCGCGTACCTGGCTCGCGGTGGCATGTCGACGCTCCTCGTAGAAGCGCGTTCCGAGATCGGCGGAACTGCGGGCAGCGAAGCGTTCGCAGGTGCGACGGTCAACATCTGCAACTGCGATCACCTCACGTTTCGGACCACCCCGGTGATCGAGGAACTCGGGCTCCGCGACTACGGACTGGAGTACATCGACCTCGAACCCGCCCAGCACAACTTCTCGTGGGCGGGTGCCGCGACCGGTCAGGGTTGGTCCCACCACAGCGACATCGAGGCAACACTCGACGACATCGGCCGTCACTTCCCGACTCAGGTCGACGGCTACCGCCGGTACATCGCTGCGGCGTCTCCCGCGGTCAGGATGATCTTCGACGCCGCAGCCGAACCGCCAACTGTTGCCGGTCTCACGAGGCTCGCACTGCGACGCCGATTCAGAGGTGCCGCCACGCTGATGCGATGGTCACGGCGGAGCGCTGCCGACGTGCTGCGGTCGTTCTTCGACGAGGAGGCGATCATGGGCCCCGCTGCATTGACGGGGCCAATGGTGTGGGGGATCACCCCCGAGATGCCCGGAAGCGGGCTCGGGGCCCTGACGCACGCGATGCGTCACGTCGCCAAGGTGGGCCGGCCCGTCGGTGGCAGCGGCCAGGTGCCCCTCACCTTGCTGGCTGCATTCGAGGCGGCCGGAGGCACGTTGCGCACGAAGAGCCTGGTCGACACGATCATGTGCAGCGGCGAGCATGTGAACGGCATCGCCCTGGCGGATGGAACCGAGATCTCGGCGCCGATCGTCGTATCGGCGTGCAACCCACACGACACGTTCCTGCGGTGGCTGAAGCATCCGCCGGCATCGGCGAACGATCTGCTCCGGCGCTGGCGCAACGTGCGCCCCGACGAGGGCTACGAATCGAAGATCGACGCCGTGCTGTCAGCACCACCGATACTCCGCGGCTTCGACCGCCCGCTCGGGCCGACATCGGCGATCGCGCCGAGCCTTGCGGACATCGATCGGGGCGCTGCGATGATGGCCGCAGGAAGCATCCTCGATCGACCGGGGCTGCTGGTGAACGTGCCGAGCCTGATCGACCCGACGATCGTGGCGGCCGGACGTCACGTCCTGTCGCTCGAGGCGCTGTACACGCCGTTCAGGCTCGTCGGCGGCTGGGCCGAGTCGCCCGAGCCCCGCCGGTGGCTCGACGCCTTTGCCGAGATCTGCGAACCGGGATTCCTCGACTCGATCATCGAGTGGAGGGCGATGACCCCGGACGTGTACGAGCGCGACTTCCACCTCCCAGCGGGGCACGCAACGAGTTTCGCCGGCGGACCGCTCGCCGCGTTCCGCAACTCGAATCCCGAGCTCACGAAGTACGAGACTGCCGTCGACGGCCTGTATCTCACCGGCGCGGCCACGTTCCCGGGCGCCGGCGTGTGGGGTGCGAGCGGCCGCAACTGCGCCACGGTCATCCTCGAACAACGCTCCTGAGGCACACCGCGCCCACCTCCAGCGATGAGCCAACCCGCCGCATACGGTCACCTCGCTCATCGCTACCCCGGTCTTCCACCCGGTGATGAGCCAACCCGCCGCATACGGCCACTTCGCTCATCGCTGTGCGGTGGGGCGGCGCGGTGGCCCGGCGGGTGGGGCGGCGCGGTGGGTGGACATATGGAATACCGCGGGCGCTGGGGTCGTTGCACTTTCTAGACTGTGCCAACAGGTGTTCGCTCGAAAGGAGCACTCCCCACGATGACCCCCGGTTCGATCCGCCTCGGCACCTACGCCGGCATTCCCGTGCGAGCGCACTGGAGCATGGCGATCGTGGCGCTCTGGTTCGGTGTGCTGCTCTCCGCCGACCTCGGTGTCGTCGGCGGCATCGTGGCGACGGTTGCGTTCTTCGCCTCGATTCTCGCTCACGAGTTCGGTCACGCACTGGTGGCGCGCCGCTACGGCGTCCGCACGGAATCGATCGACCTCTGGGCCCTGGGCGGCGTCGCCCGGCTCGATCGTGAATCCCCCACACCTCGTGCCGACGGCCTGATCGCCGTCGCCGGACCTGCGGTCAGCCTGTTGATCGGCGTGGTCGCCCTCGGTGCGAGCTTCGCCCTGCGATCCGATGTGTTGTTCTGGGTCGGCTTCGTCAACGTCGTGCTGGCGTTGTTCAACATGCTGCCGGGCGCCCCACTCGATGGCGGCCGACTCCTGCGGGCCGTGCGGTGGGCGCGAACGGGCAGCAAGTACCGCGCCATGCGTGACGCCGGCAACGCCGGACGCGTGCTCGGCTGGGCCATGGTCGGCGTCGGCTTCGTCTTGATGCTCAACGGCCAGTTCGGCGTGTTCTTCATGATCACCGGCTTGTTCATCGCCCTCAACGCCCGGGCCGAGATCATGACCTCGTATGTCGCTGAACAACTCGACGGCGTCACGGTCCGCGACCTCACGTTCTTCGGGATCGCCCAGGCCGGCACCGACATGGACACCGATTCGATGATCGACCAGCGCGAACGCCTCGGTGCTGCCGGCGCAGTCGCTGTGGTCGGCGACGACGGCGAGCTCGACGGACTCGTGTTCGAGGATCAACTGTGGGCGGTTCCGTTCGATCGGCGCCCGATGGTGATGCTGACCCAGCTGATGGTGCCGTTCAACAACCTGGCCAAGGCGTCGCTGGACGAAGATCTGGCGACTGTCCTCCCCCGGCTCGACCCGAGAAGTCCTGTCGTCACCGTCTGGAACGACGGAAAACTGCTCGGCATCGTGCACCCGAAGCGGATGCAGGAGCGTCTCGAGTCGGCACAGCGTCGGGCCTTCCCGAACGCCCGTACCGTCTGATCAGGCGACGTTCAGGCGTCTTTGACCGACCAGTCGCGCTTGGCGACGGGGTCCTGGTCGCTCCACGGAAAGTTGATCCACAGGTCGGTCCGCTTCCAGAAGTAGTCACACTTCACCACCGAGTGCGACTTCTCGTAGAGCACCCCCGTACGCACCTCGGCGACCTTGCCCTCACAGAACTGCTCGACGGATCGCAACGTGTGCCCGGTGTCCGCGACATCGTCGACGACGAGGATGCGAGCGTCGGACACATCGACGAAGTCGGGGGCCGGCGGAAGGATGCGCGGCACCTCGAGGCGCTCGTCGACGCCAGTGTAGAACTCGACGTTCATCGTGTACACGTTCTTGACCGACAGGGCATAGCCGATCGCACCGCCGATCAGCAGCCCGCCCCGGGCGATCGCGAGCACCATGTCCGGCTCGTAGCCGTCGTCGGCGACCATCTGGGCCAACGCCCGCGACGCCGTGCCGAAGACGTCCCAGGTCATGATCTCGCGCTCGTCAGGCATGGACTGCGAACCTAGCCGCGCCACACGACGTCGCCGACATCTGTGTTGGATCGGGGGTCCTGAGCCCAGATGTACCACTTCGACGACGACGTCACAGGCAGATGTCACTGGGGCGAACGGGGACACGCTCGAGCGGTTTGCCGACGCCGTCGACTTGACACAGGGCGTCGCGGATCGCAGCGACGATCGCTGGTGTCGACGAGATGCACGGCGGCTCACCGACACCCTTCGCTCCGAGTGGCGCATGAGGGTCCGGCTCTTCGATCAGGGTCGCCACCACGTCGGGCATGTCGAGGAAGGTCGGGAGCAGATAATCGGTGAAGTTGCCGTTGCGGATCAGGCCGTCGACCTGGATGATCTCCTCCATCACCGCCAGTCCGAGACCCTGCGCGATCCCCCCTTCGATCTGGCCGAGCACGGACAACGGGTTGAGCGCCCGTCCCACATCCTGGGCGGTGGCGATCTGGACGACCTTGACCAGTCCCAACTCGGGATCGACGTCGACGACCGCGCGGTGGGCCACGAAGGCGAACGCCGTGTGGCAGTTGCCTTGGCCGTTCTCGTCGAGCTCTCCAGTCGCCGGGTGGCGGTACTCCACCGTTTCGTCGATGACGACGCCGGCGCTCGCCTCGGCCACAGGCATCTTCCAGCCGGACACGGTGTCGACGAGATCCGTGCCGTCGACGACCAGCCGCAACGGATCGACATCGTGGGTCCGGCCGACGTGCTCGAACAACCGCTCGCGCACCGTGCGGCAGGCGGCGTCGACCGCTCCCCCGCTCATCCACGTCTGGCGCGACGCCGAAGTCGATCCGGCCGAGCCGACCTGGGTGTCGATGCGGTCGAGGACGACGTCGTCGACCCCCAGAATCGTGCGGGCGATCTGCGGCGCGATCGTCACGAAGCCCTGGCCGACTTCGGACGTCGCGAACTTCAGCGTCGCGACCCCGTCTGCCAGACGACAGCGGGCGGTCGAGTAGTCGTCGAACCCCTCCGAATACATCAGGTTCTTGATGGCCACGCCCCAACCGATGCCGCGCACGATGTCGGTTCGATCGGCTGTGCGGCCGGCACCACCCGGCAGCCGCATCACGTCGAGCGCGCCGTCCTCCATCGGAAATCCCCCCACAGGCGTGTCCGGGAGCGGCAGGGCTGCGGTGTCGCGAATACAGCGCTCGACCGGCGCAACGTTGAGCACGGGTTGTCCGGTGATCAGCGGGTCACCGGTTCGCATGGCGTTACGCAGCCGAATCTCGACAGGGTCGAGTCCGCAGGCAGCTGCGAGCTTGTCCATCTGCGACTCGTGTGCGAAACAGGCCTGGACGACACCGAACCCGCGCATCGCCCCGCACGGCAGATGGTTTGTTCGCACCGCGTAGCCGTCGACCACGGCGTTCGGACACCGATACGGGCCCTGAGCGTGTGTCACCGCGTTGATCAGCACGGCCGACGAGGTCGACGCGTAGGCGCCCCCATCGAAGACCATCCGCGACTCGATCTTGACGATCTCGCCGTCGGACGTGGCGTGATGGCGCATCCAGATGGTCGCCGGGTGACGGTGGACGTGGCCGAGGAAGCTCTCGGCACGGCTGTACGCGATGCGCACCGGCCGCCCCAGTCGCAGCGCGAGCAGACATGTGTGGACCTGCAAGCTGATGTCCTCACGCGCACCGAACGCACCGCCGACACCGCCGAGGACCAGTCGCACCGACTCGACCGGCAGGTCGAGACATGCGGCAATCTGTGTTCGGTCCTCGTGGAGCCACTGGGTCGCCACGTGCAGTTCGACGCCCGAACCGCCCGGGTCCGGCACGGCCAACGCGGCCTCGAGACCGAGAAACGCCTGGTCCTGCATCCCGATCTCGTAGGTGCCCTCGACGACGACATCGCCGGTGGCGGAGCGGTCGCCGCACACGATCCGCTGATGGCGGATGACATTGCCGTCCGGATGGATCGGAGGATGGCTGGCGTCGATCGCTCGTTCGGGATCGAGCAGCGCGTCGAGCATCTCGTACTCGACCACGATCGCTTCGAGCGCTCGGCGGCATGTCTCCGGATGGTCGGCAGCGACCGCCGCGATCGGCTCACCGACGTAGCGCACGACCTCGGAGGCGAACACCGGCTGGTCCTGGGCGATCAAGCCGTAGTGCATCGCGCCGGGCACGTCAGCGGCCGTGATCACGGTCTCGACCCCGTCGATCTGCCATGCGGCGCTCAGGTCGATCGACACGATGCGCGCAGACGGATGCGGCGACCGCAGCGTCGCGCCCCAGAGGCAACCGTCCGCGGACAGGTCCGAGGAGAACTCGAAGCGACCCTGCACCTTGGCAACACCGTCGGGACGCGTCGGCGAGGTGCCGATCGTTCCCGGTCGCGCCGCGCCCGCCGGCGCAGTCACCCGCTCGACGACCGTCATGACCCACCTCCGGCTCGACGAACGGCGACCTGCTGGACAGCCTCGATGATGCGCCCGTACCCGGTGCATCGGCACACGTTGCCGGCCAATTCCTCGCGGATCTGTGTCTCGCTCGGCCTGGGCAGCCGTTCGAGTAGATCGTGCGCGGCCACGATCAATCCCGGCGTGCAGAATCCGCACTGCACGGCACCCGCCTCGACGAAGGCGGCCTGAACGTCGCTCGGCGCGTCGATCGGGGCGATTCCCTCGATGGTGACGATCGGCTGGTCGACCACCGACGCAGCCATCACGAGACACGAGCAGACGAGGACATCATCGACCATGACGCTGCACGAGCCGCACTCCCCCTGCTCACAGGCGCCCTTGGCGCCGAGCAATCCGAGGCGATCACGCAACACGTCGAGCAGGCTCTCGCCCAGCCACGAGTCGGTGACCTCGCATCGGATGCCGTTGACATGCAGCGAGAAGTGGTCGCCGTCGCCGATCGTGGTCGTCACGCAGCCACCGCCGCACTCGACGCCCGCCGAACCAGCCGACGAGCCAGCACCCCGACCGTGTGGCGTCGGTAGTCAGCCGTTGATCGGTGATCGGTGATCGGTCGACTGGCCTCAGACACCAGTTCGGCGAACCGGCCCAGTTCTGCCGGAGCCACGTCGAGGGTCGACCAGTCGAGCGCTGCCGCCAGGTGCGACTCGGCCTCGGGGCATCGCAGAACCGTCGGGCCGACCGACCCGAGAGCCACCGCCACCGTCCGCCGGGATCGATCGAGTACGACGCAGGCACTCGCGACCGCGATCACCATCGCGTTCCGGACGCCAACCTTGGCGTAGCCCTGCCAACCATCGACGACCGGGACCGTGAGCGACACGATCAGTTCACCGGGGGCCAACGCCGTGCGTTTGACTCCGACCATGAACTCGCCGACCGGCATGCGGCGCCGACCGGCAGCCGAGGCCAACTCGACCTCGGCGCCCACCGCACTGAGCACGGGCAGACCATCGCCGGCGGGAGAACACGTCGCGAGGTTGCCACCGAGCGTTCCCGCGTTGCGGATCTGGGGCGACCCGACCGTGCGCGCTGCCTGCGCCAAGGACGGCACCATTGCAGCCAGTGGGCCGACCAGCATCTCGCTGTAGGTGACTGCCGATCCGATCGTGACCGTCGCCGCTGCAGGGTCGTGCCGCCATGACCGCAATTCGGGAATTCGATTCACTGCCACTACGGAAGAGGGGCGGCGATGACCGTCGTTGACCTCGACCATCAGATCGGTGCCTCCGGCAACGACCGTCGACTCCGGTGCCGCAGTGAGGTGCCGCACCGCTTCGTCGACGGTGTCGGGCAGGAGAACAGCCATGGAGCGAGACTGTACAAAACGTCGTGGGCGAGGGACGCGATCACCCAGACGCGTTTCACGAACTGGAAACGAATCGCGGCGATCACCGTCGCACGAGGTCGCGCTGCTAGCTTCGCACCGATGTTCGCAGGCAAATCGGCGGCAGCCGGGTCCGACGAACCCGAGCCGGCTCAGGCGTCAGGCGCCGCCGCGAGCGCTCCCGACGACACGACGACGGTCAGCGCCGACGCCAAGGACGCATCGTGGACCCGAGCGATCGCAGTGGGACTCGGGGCCTACCTGGTGTCGCGCCTGTGCGTCATCGGGGCCACCGCCGTACGGGCGTCGCAGGTCGTCGTCGACGCGCGGGCGGACGCCGAGCCGGAACCAGGTGTCGGCTCGGTGATCAGCGGCGTCCTGACGTCGTGGGACGGCCGCTGGTACCTCGAACTCGTGCGGCGCGGATACCCAGATGGGATCCCACCGAACATCACCTACGACCAACTGGAAGCACGGGCAGCGTTCTTCCCGCTGTACCCCTGGCTCGTTCGCGCCGTCGATGTCGTGTTGCCGGCCGGCGACACCATGGCCGCGCTGGCGGTGAACTTCGTGCTCGGTGCGATTTCGGTGGTGCTGGTCGGGCTGTTGGCGCGCCGTCTCTATTCCGTGGGCGTCGCCGCCAGAGCCATGACGCTCTATGCCGTGTTCCCTGGAAGCGTCATCTTGTCGTTCGCCTACTCCGAGGCCTTGCTGATCGTCCTGGCTGCAGCCTGCTTGCTTCTGTTGCTCGACGAACGATGGCTGCTCGCCGGCATCACGGCAGCGTTGGCCACAGCGACACGGCCCAACGGCATCGCCATCGTGGCCGCCTGCGCCGTTGCCAGCTTCATCGCCATCAGACACCGTCGTCAATGGTGGTCGCTCATCTCGGTCGTACTCGCTCCGATCGGCTTCGTCTTCTTCCAGTGGTACGTCGATCACACCGCCGGCGAGTCCGGTGCCTGGTTCCGAGTACAACGGGAGGCCTGGTCGGAAGGCACGAGCTTCGGGGCCACTGCGGTGACCAACACGTTGGGCTTTCTCACGAGCCCCCTGTCGTCTCCGGCCGATGCGCTGACGGCGCTCACCATGGCCTCGCTGGCGTTCATGATCTTCTGTGCGTGGAAGGTCAGGCTCTCGTGGATCCTGGTCGCGTTCTGCGCCGTCGTCGTCGCACTCATGCTGGTCCCCGAGACGGTGACCGCCCGGCCGCGCTTCTTGTTCACCGCGTTCCCGTTCTTCATTGCCGTCGCGGCGTGGTGGCCCGAACCGTCAGGCGATCGAGATCATCACCGCGCCAGCTGGGAATACGCCGGGTGGGATTTCACGCTGGTGATCTGTGGCGCTGGTCTCGCAACCCTCACCGGGCTCTACGGCGCATTCGGCGTCATTCCGTAGGCGCTGCCGGTCGGCGCAACGGTCAGCCCGGCTTGAGTTCGTACAGGAACTGATAGCCGAACAGCTGCGGGCGAAGCTTCACCGACAGCTTGTCGACGGTACCGAGCACTCCGACCTTGGCGCTCTCGCCGTCCTCACCAGATCCACGCTTGGCGACGTCGAAGGGCAGCCCCGTGGCGTCGCGTCGCAGCACGACCAGGCCGGCGTCGTCGATCAGGTGCTCGAAACTCCGACGGGTGAAGAACCGGATGTGTGTCGAGTCGAGGATGCCGCGCCGGTCGTAATCGAACAGCCCGAGCGCCGTGCGCGTGCGTGGGTACCAATGACCGAAGTTCGGCACGCTCGCGATCACGGATCCGCCGGCGCTGACGAGCTGCCCGGCGTCGTGGAGCAGCGTCCGCGGATCGCGCACGTGCTCGATGACGTCGGCGCACAACACGATGTCGTAGCCGCTGCCGACCGAGTCGGGGATGCCGTGTTCGAGGTCGGCCTGGATGAATGAGTCGAGACGATCCTCGACTCCATCGAAACGGTCGACATCGACGCCGGTCACATGATGTCCGAGCGCACGGATCCGCGCCCCGAGGGCGCCGTCGGCGCAGCCGAGATCGAGGACCTTGGAAGGTTCACGATTCGCGAGCCAACTGAGCAGACGTCCGTGTGATGACCCCGGACCCGGCTTGAGTTCGTACGGCTCCGATGAGAACGCGAGCTCGCCCGAGCCGAAGCCCATCTTGTGCAGGCGGTATCGCCCGACGAGCTTGGACACGTCCCACGCATATTCGATGCCGTTGACGTGACAGATCTCGTCGCCGTAGTAGGTCGGGATGGGGATCTCGGCGATTCGAGCGCCCGACTCGATCAGTTGGACGATGATTTCGGTATCGAAGTCGAAACCGTCGGAGTTCTCCTGGAACGGCAGCGCTTCGAGTGCTCGCACGGAATACGCCCGGTACCCGCTGTGCCACTCGGTCAACCCGATGCCGGCCATCGTGTTCTGCCAGGTGCTGAGGATGCGATTGCCGAGGTACTTGTACCGGGGCATCCCGCCTTCGATCGCGGCGCCGGACTCCATCATTCGCGAGCCGAACACGGCGTCGGCCTCACCGGTGGCGATCGGAGCAACCATCTCGGCAAGGCATTCGGGCGCGTACTGCCCGTCGGCATGCAACATCACCACGATGTCGAGACCTTCGTCGATGGCCCATCGGTACCCGTACTTCTGATTGCCGCCGTAGCCGAGGTTGATCGGATGCTTGACCACCTTGATCGGACGGTGCCCGGATCGCTCCTGGTAGGCAAGACCGACGCCATACGTGTCGTCCTGGCTCGCGTCGTCGCAGACGAAGACCTCGGTCACCAGGTCGAAGAAATCCTCGGGTATCCGATCGAGCGTCTTCGACAGGTGCTGCTCGGCGTTGTACGCCACCACCAAGATGCCGATCCTCGGTGCCACGGCTTCGTTCTCCACGGGACCGCATGCTACCTCTGCGAACCGTGCTGCGAGATGACCGTCCTGTGCGACTCGGACGCGGCTACCCTGCCGCGTCGATGAAGGCAACGCGATGACCCAACCCGACACGAATGTGAATTCGCAGCCTCGGCCCACATCTGGCGATGATCTCGACACGTGCGTCAACCTCGCAGCGATGGAGGCCCGGATCGACGCGTTGAGCGAGTCGTACCGCACGGCGGCGCCATTCGCCCACATCGTGATCGACGACGTCCTGCCCGCCGATGTGCTGCAGCAGGTCTACGCCGAACTCGACGGGATGAACGCCGACGACTGGAACAGCTACATCCATTTCAACGAGCGCAAGTTCTCCAACACCGATTCGGCCAGCTGGGGTCCCACCCTTCGTGCGGTCAGCGAGGTCTTCGCGGGAGATCGGTTCCGGCGACTGCTCGAAGCGATCACCGGAATCGACGATCTCCATGCCGACGTGACCCTCGACGGCGGCGGCGTCCATCGCTGCTACCGGGACGGTTTCCTCAACATCCACGCCGACTTCACCGCTCACCACACCATCCAGACCTGGCGACGCCGGGTGAACCTGTTGCTCTACTTGAATCCGGTGTGGGAACCGTCGTGGGGCGGTGATCTCGAGCTGTGGGATCGCGAGATGCGCCACTGCGAGACCAAAGTGGCTCCGATTGGCAACCGCATGCTGCTGTTCTCGACCGACGAGCACTCCTACCACGGTCACCCCGACCCGCTGCAAGCCCCCGACGGGGTCGCACGCCAGTCGTTGGCGCTGTACTACTTCACCGAGGAGGCCAAGCCGCTGGCCAAGGCCACCGACTACCGGCCGCGCCCCGACGACGGAGCGAAGCGGATCATGATTTTCGCCGACACCAAGGCGCTGGCGGCCTATGACATCATCAAGCGACGATTCCACGTGTCCGACGATGCGGTACGCAGCGTGATGGCCAAGTTCTCCCGTCGGCCGAAGTGATCGGACCCGGTTGGCTGGCGTGACCGACACCGTTGTCGAGGATCTCGAGAAACGCTCCCCTGCTGGGCAGGACGAGGCGGCGAACTCGGCGCCGCGTCACCCTCGCACGCGCGCCGACCGGGTCATCGACGTGTTCGTGGCGTTCACGTGTTTCGCGGTCGGCACCGCCTGGACGTTCAATCCGTTCCGCACCCAGTTCACCGGCGGAACGTTCGCCAACTACTTCGAGGGCCAGGCCCGAGCCTTCCTCGACGGGAACCTTGCGCTCGAAGAGGGCGTTCTCGGCATCGAGGCATTCATCCGCGACGGCAAGGAGTTCATGTACTTCGGCCCGTTCCTCGGCGTGATCCGAGTGCCGTTCGCCCTGCTGAGCGATGGCCTCGACGGCCGCCTCACGCTGATGTCGCTGTTCATCGGCACGGCCTTGCTGTACTGGCAGTCGAACAAGCTGCTCGACCACATCCTGGTGCTGGTGCACCCCGGCGTCGACCAGAGCACCACCGAGCGCTGGTTCCGAATCGGCTGGCGGATCTCGGTGGCCACCGGCACGGTCGTCCTCACGCTGCTGTCGATCCCCTGGGGCTACCACGAGGCGCACCTCTGGAGCGCCGCACTGTTCATCACGGTGCTCAACCAGATGATGCGCTTCTCGGAGATGCCCACGAACCGGATGTGGATCTTCGGCGTCACGTTGTTGGCGTTGGTGCTCAACCGCCCGACGACCGCATACGCCGGTCTGATCGGGGTCGCCGCGCTGTTCGCCGTGTCGTTCTGGCGCAAGCTGGCGAGTCGCCGCGCGCTGCTCCAGCTTGCCGGGTGGTTCACGCTGGCGTTCGTTGCCACGGTGTCGGTGAACTGGGCGAAGTTCCGCCGTCCGTTCGGCATCCCGATGGAGGACCAGTTCTTCACCAAGGTCGACGCCAATCGCGCCGAAATGCTGGCTCGATACGACAACAAGTACTTCCAGACCGAATTCATCCCCAGCAACCTGTGGGCCTATTTCCGGCCCGACGGCGTCGACATCTCGGGGCGGTTCCCCTTCATCGACGCGCCGCGCAGTCTGCCGTGGGTGTGGGGCGACGCGTTCTACGACGCCACCTACCGCACGGCCAGCGTCACGGCGACCAACCCGCTGCTGCTGATCGGCTCGGTGATCGGCGTCATCGCCTTCGTCCGCCTGTGGCGCGAACCCTCGTTCTGGCGCCTTGCGCCGGTGGTCGGCGCCGGCATCCTTGCTGCCGGCGGTGTCGCCGGCTGGGGCTACATCGCGACTCGATATCTCACCGACTTCCTGCCGGGCATGCTCGTGTTGACCGCGATCGCGATCGCTGTGTTCGTGCGCTACGTCAACGGGCGCACCGAGCCGATCAACCCGGTGGTCAAGCGGGTCGGTCAGGTCGGAGCCATCGCCCTGATCACCTGGTCGATCGTGGCCAATGTGGCGATCGCGTTCAACTACAGCTACAGCCTCGGTGATCGTCTCGACCACATGAGCCGCCTGCTCGATGTGCAGGACGCGGCCGCCGGGATCATCGGGTCATCGCCGGCCGATCGCACGGTCTTCCTCGACGAACTGCCATACGAGCGCTACGACCCCGCCGAGGTCGGCACGTTGGCGATCATCGGCGACTGCGAGGCCCTGTACTACTCGAATGGCGACACGGTCGACACCTGGGTCGCTGTCGAATACGGCGACAGCGACTGGCGTCGCGACTACCTCACCACGTCCACCGACGAACTGGCGGTCGGCTACGAGATCGAACTCGTCCGGCTGTCCGAGTCGTCGAGCTTCGACGAGGACGCCTACTGGTTCAGCTTGGTGCTGCGCGTCGACGACATCCGGCCCGACGACAACGAGATCGAATACACCCTCACCATGATCGACACCTTCGGCGAGCTCCCGGCCGAGGAACTCGTGATGCCGCTCGACGACCCGTCGGTGTTCTCGATCACGTTCGACGAGAACCGAGGCACCTTCTTCGTCGAGCGCGACGGTCGCAACATCCTGTACGGGCACTTCGACATGGACCCGCTGTACGACTCGCCCGACCCGGGGATCTCATGGCTCCCCGCCGGCGATTTCGGGGGGATGACCTTCGAGACGCTGTCGCTCGACACGCCGTGGTGCGATCGGCTCGCCGCAGCGGCCACCCCATGAGCTCGCGCCGCGATGGCATGCTGCTCGCAGCGTGCTCCGTGGCCTACCTGGCGATCGCCACCCGCATCACCGGCGGACTCGGCCGCACGCAGTTCGACAACCGTGCGTACGCCGACTTCTTCGACATCCAGGCCGAGGCGCTGCTGCGCGGCGACCTGGCCCTTCCGAAGAACTCGCTCGGCTTGGAAGCCTTCGTCGTCGATGGGCGTGAACAGATGTACTTCGGGTTGTTCCCGGCCCTGCTTCGGCTGCCGATCACCGCTGTCACCGACGCGTTCTCGGGCCGTCTCACGATCGTCTCGTCGTTCTTGGCGTGGCTGCTGTTCGTCGTGGCTGCCTGGGCGCTCTCGGACCGGGCGTTCACTCACCTGCTTCCCGATGAGCCGTCGTCGACGCGGCGACTGACAACTGCTGCATGGAAGATCGGCATCGCCTTGGGCACACCGATGCTGATGCTGGCCGGGCCGGTCTGGGTGTTCAGCGAGGCCATCATGTGGGGCGTCGCGTCGTGCACCCTGGTGCAGTATCGACTGTTCCGCGAACTCGAGGAGTCCTCGCGACGCAACCAGTGGTGGCTCGGTGGGGCGCTTGCGTTCGCCGTGCTGAACCGGCCGACACTCGGCCTCGGGTGCCTGCTCGTGGTGGCAGCGGTGGTCGCCGTTCGTGCTGTGAAGCACCGACGATTCGGGCCCGACGAGTGGCGCCTGGCTGCGATGTCTGCCGTCTCGCTCGTGCTCCTGGTGCTGCCGAATCTGATTCGTTTCGGGCGCCCGCTGGGGCCGCCGATGGAGCTCCAGGTGCTCAGCCAGGTCGACGAGCAGCGCATGAAGATGCTGGCATACGCCGGCGGCGACTTCGTCGACGTGCGGTATCTGCCCACGAACCTCCTGACGTATCTGCGGCCCGACGGGATGTCGTTCAGCACGACGTTCCCGTTCCTCGACGCCCCCCACCAGCTGCCTCACGTGTTCGCCAGCGCAGTGTTCGACATCACCTATCGAACGCCGAGCCTGCCGGCATCGACGCCGCTGTTGTTCGGCCTCGGCCTCCTCGGCGCGGTGCTCGGCGCGATGACGTTCAGTCGGGAGCCCTCGGCACGGTGGCTCGTCGCCGTCGCTGCTGTCGGAGTGCCTGCGGCGGCCACGTTGTCGATCTGGGGGTTCCTTGCCCCTCGCTATCTCGCCGACTTCATCACGTTGCTGCTCCCGTTGAGTCTGGTCGGCCTCGCGGCCATCGTCCGATTCGTCGATGCGCGGGGCGGCAACGTCCGACGTGGTCTCGTCGTCGGTGGCGTCGTGGTCGTCTGCTGGTCGGTTGCTGCGAACGTTGCGATGGCGGTGTCGTCGTCGTATCTCACGGGACCGGACGGCGGCGTCGATGAGTTGGTCTCCGTCCAGGGCCGCGACGGGTACTGGACCAGTGACCACACGACTCGCCATCGAGACATCGCCGACTTCACATTCGAACGCGACCGCCCGCCACCGGTTGGACAGATCGCCGTACTCGGCGACTGCGCTGGCGCCTGGTACTCGACTGGTGAACCCGTAGACCCGTGGCTGTCGCTGGGCTACGGACCCAATCAGTTCCGGGGCACGTACGACGTCGACGTCGCCGCCGAGGTCACATTGCCGCTCAGCGTGCCGCTGGCGACGTTCTCCAACGCGGCACCGCTCGACCCCGAGGTGCCCAACAACTTCGAGTTGTCGCTGATCGTCGACAGCGACGCCACGTTCTCGTTGGAGCTCGCTGACGAGTTCGGAGCCCTTACCTACGACCTGGACGACGTCGGAGTCGGCGAGAGCTTCGAACTGTCGATCACCTCGGATCCGGTTCGTCGATCGATGTTCTTCGAGATCGACGGCGACACGGTCGCGTTCGGGCATGTGTTCACACGATCGTTGTACGGCCCCGGCGGCCAGGACGTGAGCTTCACCGACGGGGCGAGCGGACCAGGGGTTGCCGTCGTGTCGGTCGAGGCGCCGCGACGCTGCTAACGATCGAGGCGCCGCCAGACCACATCGGGGGCAAGCCGCAGGAGGCCCATCACCGCACGCAGCACCCCGGGCACCCACACCACGCTGCGCTTCCTGCGCAGTCCGGTCGCCACCGCCGCCGCCACATCGGCCGGGTCGGCCGCAAACGGCGCCTCGTCCATGCCGACGGTCATGGCGGTGCGGACGAAGCCGGGACGAACCGTCATCACTCTCGCTCCGGTGCCCGCCAGCGAGTGCCCGAGCCCGGTGGCGAATGCGTCCTGGCCGGCCTTGGTCGAGCCGTAGACGAAGTTCGATGCCCGCGTGCGAACACCGGCGACGCTGGAGAGCACGACCAATGTGCCGTGGCCCTGCCGACGCAGCTGCTCAGCAACGGCGAGGCCGCTCGAGACTGCCCCCACGTAATTGACCTGTGCCAATTCCGCCGCGCCGAGCGGATCGACCAGGCCCGGGACGCCGAGTTGGCCGAACGCCTGGATCACCACGTCGAGATCACCGACTCGTTCGACGATGTCGGCGATGACGGCCGCGTGGGACGCCGGTTCCGCCGCATCGAACGGTACGACCACGACGTCCGCGCCGCCGAAGCGTTGCGCTTCGGGGTCGACGTCGTCGGGTCGTCGCACGGCGAGGACGACCGTTCGAAGCACGGGAGACGCCAGTTGGGCCACGATGGCCTGTCCGAGGTCGCTGGTTCCTCCGAGCACCACGATCGTTTGGGGCTGGTCGACGGCGTTGTTCACGATGAGGGTCCTGTCATGTCGGGGTTCGTTTCGGTTTTCGTCTCGCGCTCAGCGCAGGTCGAGGCGCCGGGCTTGATCGCTCGCCCACACGCCGTCGGGGTCGATGCGGCGGCGCACGTCGAGGAACTCGTCGAGCCGCGGATAACCGGCCCGAATCACCTCGGGCGTCGTCGTGGCATCCTTCGCGAGGTAATGGCGTCCACCGACGCTCAACACCCGGCGATCGAGTTCGGTGAGGAGCTCGTCGAGGCCCGGCGCAGCAGCGGGCAGATCGAGGGTGAGCGTCCAGCCTGGTGTCGGAAAGCTCATCAGCCCTCCGCTCTCGGGTCCGAATCGTTTGAGCACGGCGAGGAAACTCGCATGGCCGGACGCAGCGACCATCGCGATGATCGAGCGGAAGGTGTCGACGGCGTCGAACGGCACCACGAACTGGTACTGCAGGAAGCCCGGTCGTCCGTAGAGGCGGTTCCAGTCGCCGACCATGTCGAGCGGATGGAAGAAGCCGGTGATCGATTCGACACCCCGGTGGAATCTCGGCGCCTTGCGGTACCAGAGCTCGTTGAAGGCTCGCACCGCCGGCCTGCTGAGCACGTTCGGCAGCCCCGGCGGCACCGCCACCAACGAAGGGGGACCGAACGCGAGGGGATCCTGGGCCGCCTTCGGGTCGAGGTCGGCCAATTCGGCCAGCGTGGCGTGATCACCTCTGGTCAGCACGGCCCGTCCGAGCGCGGCACCGCGAGCGACGAGGTCGACCCAGGCAACCGAGTAGCGATACCGATGGTCGCCGGACTCCATCCGTTCGAGCAGTGCGTCGAGGTTCGGGACCCGTTCGGTGTCGACCACACAGCGGCTGGTCTCGATCGGCAGCAGCCGCACGGTCGCCTCGACGATCACTCCGGTGAGACCCATCCCACCGAGCGTCGCCCACCACAGCTCGGGTTCGTCGTTCGGCGACACGACGCGGTGGGCACCGTCGGCGGTGAAGAGGGTCAGACGTTCCACGTGGGCACCGAACGATCCGTCGGCGTGATGGTTCTTGCCGTGGATGTCGCTGGCGATCGCGCCACCAATCGTGACGAATCGGGTGCCAGGCGTGACCGGCACGAACCAGCCGCGTGGCACGATGTGGCGCATCAGCTCGTCGAGGCTGACACCGGCACCGACCCGGACGGTGCCTGACGCTGCATCGAGATGGATCGGCCCGGGTGCAAGTCGCACGACGACGCCGCCGCCGTTCTGAGCCGGGTCCCCGTAGGCCCTGCCCAGCCCTCGGGCGATCGCACCGCGTGCAGCCCCGAGCCCGCTCACCAGGTCGGCGGTGAGTTCATCAGCGGACGCGTCGACGAGGTCGGCGACCGATGGTGAGGTCCGCCCCCACCCGCAGAGTTCGCGACGCGTGGTTCTCATCGCGCCAGTCTGACGCCGTTCTCGGCGTTCACCACGACATCGTCACGAGGCGTACACCGCCAAGCCGTAGACGATCACCCAGCACAGTCCGAGAAACTGTATGAGGCGATCACTCGTGAACACGTCTTCGGGCGCCGAACCTTGACCTTGATCGAGCACGAGGAGGTAGCGCAGCAGCGCCATGAGCATGGGCACGATCGACAGCTCGTAGAACGGCCAGTCGCTCGGCGAGGCGGCGCTGGTCTCGAACGCCCAGACGCAGTAGCTGATCACGACTCCGGCAAGGCTCACCGACAGCAACATCCGCAGATAGCCGATCGAATACACCTCGAGCGTGGCGCGGGTCTGCGCTTGCCCACCGAGCTCGTTGAGTTCGGCGTACCGCTTGCCGACGACGATGAAGAGCGAACCGAAGGTGATGCACAGCACGAACCAACGCGACATCGGCACGTCGACGGCCGCCGCACCGGCAGCGGCGCGAAGGACGAAGCCGGCCGCCACGGTGACCACGTCGACCACCGGCACGTGCTTGAGTCGCACGGTGTACGCGATCGTGATGACGATGTAGGTGCCGACGACGGCGACGGTCTGCCAACGCCCCGTGAGCGCGGCCAGGCCGAGGGCGATGATCGGGAGCACGACGCCCGCGATTCGGGCGGCACCGACACTCAGCTCGCCCGAGGCGATCGCCCGGTGGCGTTTCGTCGGATGCCTGCGGTCGGCGTCGACGTCGAGCAGGTCGTTCCAGACGTAGATACCGCTCGCCGCGAAACAGAACGAGACGAATGCGAGCAGGGTGAGTGCCAGGTTGCTGCCCTCGTCGAGCACGCCGGCGGCCCCCGGAGCCGCGAACACGAGGACGTTCTTCAGCCACTGCTTGGGACGCACGGTCTTCCACAGACCCCTCAGCACGTCGTCCCCCTTCTCACTGCAGTCATGGCGTCGGGCACCGTAGCCGTACCGATCCGTGTCATCGCGGCATCGCCCCGCGTCCGACCCATCGCGCCTCGTCGGCGTCGGCGAGCAGCTCGCGGTCTCCCGCCGAGTCGCCGTAGGCCGTCAGATGGACCTCGGCGCGCCCACCGGCGTGCTCGTCGAGCCATTCGTGGAGTCGGCGCACCTTCTCGGGGCCGCGACAGTTCGCGCCCGACAACCGACCGGTGAGCGTGCCATCGGGCCGCACCTCGAGGCGCGCGGCGAGCACGTCGTCGGCACCGAGCAGTTCGGCGAGCGGACGCAGGTAGACCTCGAACGACGCCGAGACCAACAGCACCGTGTCGCCTCGGCGGCGATGTGCGTCGAGAAGGTCGACCGTGTCCTGGCGCAACCCCGTCGCGTGGACGGAACGGGCGAAATCCTCGGCGAGCGCATCGATGCGCGCCAACGGCTGCCCGGCGAAGGCGGCGGCTGCAGCCGCCGCCTTCAACCCGTTGCGATCGCGACGGGCGAGCATCGTGACCACCGAGGGCGCCGTTGCCGAAAGGCGCCACCCGAGCGTGGCCGTCCCTGCGACCCTCCGCAGAAACGGCACGACACAGTCGTGCCGGGTGATCGTGCCGTCGACATCGAACGCAGCGACTCGGGCTCGGTGGTCGATGCCGATCACAACAAGCGCGACGGGAGCGCGGCGAGCGCGTCCCAGTAGCTCGGCCAACTCTTCGACACGACCGATGGCTCGACGATCTCGATGCCGTCGACAACGAGGCCGAGCAGCCCGAACGCCATGGCAAGTCGATGGTCGTGATGGGTGAACAGCCGAGCTCCGTGGAGCAGATCGGTCGGTTCGATCAGGAGCCCGTCGGGTTCGACGGTGACCACTGCCCCAGTCCGGCGAAGTTCCTCGGCGAGGTCACCAAGACGGTCGCTCTCCTTGGCGCGGATGAATCCGACACCGGTGATCCTGGTCGGCGTGACCGCCTGTGTCGCGACAACGGCGACCGTGGGCACCAGGTCGGAGACGTCGGCCATGTCGACCTCGACGCCGCGCAGCGGTGTGTCGCGACGGCGCATCACCACGGTGTCGCCGGTGCCCTGCGTGACGAGACAGCCCATCGAGCCCAAGATGTCGACGAAGCGGGCGTCACCCTGCAGTGAGGCAGAGCCGAGCCCGTGCACGCTGACTGCCCCGCCGACCATCGCGGCCGCCGCCAACGGATAGCTGGCCGAGCTGGCATCGGGCTCGACCGTGAACTCGGTCGGCCAGTACTCCCCCGGTTCGACCGTCACATGGCGGTCGCGCAGTTCGACCCCATCGTGACCGAACGCCGACATGACAGCCCGAGTCATCTCCAGGTAGGGGCGTGACACCAGTCCCGATGACAGCCAGAGCTTCAGGCCCCCCGGCACGTAAGGACCGATGAGCATCATGGCGGTCAGGTACTGACTCGAGACGTCCCCGGGCATCACCACGGCATCGGCGCGCCGCAATGGGCCGGCGACCGTGACGGGCAGGTGACCTGCCTGCTCGCCGGGCGTGACGCTGGCACCGAGCGCAGCGAGCGAATCGTGCAATGGGGCCATCGGGCGGGTCCGAAGCGGCGGATGACCGTCGATCGTGTACTCGCCGGTGCCGAGCGCGCTGAGCGCAGTGATGAACCGAGAGGTGGTGCCGGCGAGACCGGCGTGCAACGTCATCGGTCCCGGTGCGAGGTCACCGCCGGTACCGACGACATCAGCGATGTGGTCGTCGCCGTCGATGCGCATCCCGATACCACAGCCGAGCTGTTGGAGGCACGAGATCATCGCAGCGGTGTCATCACCCGGAGCGATCCCGATGATCTCGCTGGCGCCCTCGGCGAGCGCAGCGCAGACGAGCGCCCGATTGACGATGCTCTTCGACGGCGGAACGTGGACGTCGGCGATCACGGGGCCATCAGCGCGTTGCACCAGGTGCACGTCGTCGCCCGACACGCCGTGGTCGCTCACGACAACGGCTGCACGGCAGGACGGAATCCGCGAGCGAGCAGCCCACCGCGGAAGAGTTCGACCATCGCCCGGTCGACGAGCACGACCACGATGCCGCGGGTGCTTTCGGCGACGTGCACAACTTCGAAGCTTGCGATGTTGACGCTGAGTTCCGCGGCCAGGGTGAAGACCTCGGCCGCCGCGCCGGCGCGGTCGGGAATCGGAATACGAACCTCGCTGAGTTCGTCGGGATGCACGACGCGTGCGGGAAGGTTGGCACGAGCGTGACGGGCTGCAGCCAGCCGGGAGTGCAGGCCGTCGCGGTCGTCGGCGTCGATGGTGTCGCGTACGTCGGCGAGGCCGTCGATGAGCTGGTCGAGCACCCCGACGATCGCCGTTCGGTTCTCCGCGCAGATGTCGAGCCAGATCTCGGGCCGACCACTCGCCACTCTCGTCATGTCACGAAAGCCGCCCGCTGCGAGGCGCAAGAGGGCCGCGTGTTCCTCGGCGCGCTCGCTCGCCAGGCCCATCAGCGTGGCGGCGGTGAGATGCGGCACGTGGCTCACGACAGCGACCAGCTGATCGTGGCGTTCCGGCCCCAATGCAACGACCTCGGCGCCGAACGACGCAATGACCGACGCCACCAGAGCGAAGACGGTGTCGTCGCTGTCGACACCCGGTGTGAGGACCCACACCGCACCCTCGAACAGGTCGACCTGCGCTCCGTCGAGACCGTCGAGTTCGGACCCGGCCATCGGGTGGCCGCCGACGAATCTCGGGTCGGAGGCACCGGCGCAGATGGCGGCCTTCACACTGCCGACATCGGTGACCGCACCATCGGTCTCGGCGAGCGCTCGCTTGACCTGGTCGACTGCGGCCAACACGGGGACAGCGACGAAGGTGACCTCGGCGTCGGCGTCGAGCCTCAGTGCGTCGACGACGCCGCGATCGAGTGCGACGCTCGCCGTGGATGCGTCGATGTCCTCGCCGCTCACGTGCCAGCCGCGCTCGCGTAGGGCAAGCGCGACGGAACCACCGATCAGCCCGAGCCCGATCACATTCGCTCGGCGTGGCGCGAGAGGTTCAATCACGGGGATCGATCGTATCCGTCGCCTCGGCAGGCGACGGGGTGCCGCCTGCGACCGACTCGGTGAGCGCTCGCCATTCGTCGGCGGTCAACACCCGCCAGGAACCCGGCTGCAACGACCGGTCCGAGAGCGGCCCGATCCGAGTTCGGACGAGACGGGTCACCCGGTGCCCAACGGCGTCGCACATCCGACGTACCTGTCGGTTGCGACCCTCGTGGATCGTGATGCGCAACACGCCGGGGTCGGGCTGGGACACTCGGGCCGGGGCGGTCACCCCGTCGTCGAGCAACACGCCGTCGCGGAGCATTCGGATCGAGCCGGCCGACATCGGTCCGCCTTCCACTTCGACCAGATACTCCTTCTCGACTCCGTGGGACGGATGGGCGATCCGGTTCGCCAGGTTCCCGTCGTTCGTCAACAGCAACAATCCCTCGGTGTCGACGTCGAGGCGGCCCACCGAGAACACCCGCGGTTCGTGTGGGACCAGGTCGATCACCGTCGGGCGTTGATGGGTGTCGCGAGACGTGGTGACGACCCCGACCGGCTTGTTGAGCAGGTAGTACACGAAGTCCGGACGCACTCCGATGGGCGCCCCGTCGACGGCGACGAGATCGTTCTCGGCGTCGACGCGACGTCCAAGAATGGCGACATCGCCGTTCACCGTGACGCGGCCCGCAGCGATCAGGTCCTCGCAGATCCGGCGACTTCCGTAGCCCGTCGCAGCGAGCACCTTCTGCAGGCGCTCGCCCTGGGGCAGCTCCGCACTTCGTTCTGCCATCTGCTCCCACAACGGGGGCTCGATCGGCCGATCGTTCACGGCGTGGTGTCGTCGTCGGTGGCGCGGCCAGGCTCCGGCGATGGCGCCCCATCGGCGCCGCCTGTGGAGACCTCGATCAAGGGCGTGACGCGCAGTCCGACCTCGAGCGCCTCGACCACCTCGGCGCCGGGGATGAACTCGGCGATCGGCGGAAGATCGTCGATCGACGGGAGCCCCAACTTCTCGAGGAACGTCGCCGTGGTGCCGAACAGGATGGCCTGACCAGGTCCGCTGTCGCGTCCGACTTCGTCGATGTAGCCCCGGGCCTGCAACGTTCGCAGCACGCCGTCGGGGTCGACGCCACGAATCGACGCGATCTGGCCCCGTGAAATCGGCTGCTTGTACGCCACGATGGCCAGCGTCTCGAGCGCGGCACCGGACAATCGAGCACGTTGGTCGTGCAGCAGGAACCGCTCGACGTACGGCGTGAGGTCGGGCGCTGTCTGGAAACGCCAGCCACCTGCGATGTTGACGAGTTCGAACCCGTGGCCCTCCGTACGATAGGACTCGGCGAGTTCCTCGCACCACTGTTCGACCATCACGGTCGGCTCCTCGAGCAGCTGGGCCAACAGCTCGGCGGGAACCGGGTCGTGGGCGACCAGAACAATCGACTCGATCGCCCGCTTGTACTCAGCGACTCGCTCGTCCATCAGCGCACCTTCAGTCCCATCTGCCCGGCGTCAGCCGTCGTAGGCATCGATCAGGATCGCTGCGGTGTCGAAGTCCTCGTCAGCGCTCCAGATCACTTCGATGTCACCGAAGCGTTCGGGCTGATCGATCTCGACCGCACCCTGCTTGTAGAGCTCGAGAACGGCCAGGAATCGAATGATGACCTCGATGCGATCGCCGAGGTCCGAAGTGAGATGCCTGAAGGTGATCCGACCCACGCGAGGGAGCTCGTCGAGGAGCTCCGCAACGGCATCGGCCACGGTGGTGGTGATCGGATTGACGTGGAACAGGTCGACGACGGGGACCGGTTTCGGCGTCAGCGCCCGGATCGCAGCGTTGCGCAGGCTCGCGACGCTGGTCCCTTCGAGCATGTCGGGCACGACGTCGCCGAATCGCTCGTCCGGGCCGACCACCCGGGGGAACGACAAATCGGCATCCTCGGCGAGCTGAGAGAAGATCTGAGCGACATCCTTGAACGTCTTGGCTTCGAGCAGGCGGGCGAGGAGCATGTCGCGCTCTTCCCACAGAGCGAACTCGTCGTCGAGGTCGATGTCGGTCGGATTGGGCAGCAAGCGACGCGCCTTGAGCTCCACCAGTGTCGCCGCGATCAGCAGGAACCCGGTCGCGACGTCGAGGTCGAGCAGCTGCATCCGTTCGATCTCGGCCAGGTAGGCGTCGACGATGCTGGACAGATTGATGTCGTAGATGTCGACCTGCTCACGGAGGATCAACTGCAACAGCATGTCGAAGGGCCCCTCGTACACCGGAGTGGAGACCACGGTGCCCGACGTTGCTGAAGAAGCGGTGCCCGGTGCGGTGGAGAGTGCGTCGACGGCCATCACCGCACAACCTACCGGAGCGAGATGGGTGCGAACGGGTATCGTCGGCGCCCGTGACGAGTGCAATGACCGCCCCGACGAGCAGCGCCAGCACGCGCGTGCTGTCGTGCATGCAGCCCACCGGCGACGTGCACCTCGGCAACTACCTCGGGGCGCTGCGCAACTGGGTATCGGGCCAACACGAATGCGACGCGTTCCACGGCATCGTCGACCTCCATGCACTCACCGTGACCGACGAGCCGGGCGTGCTCGGTCGCCAGACGATGTCGCTCGCCGCGATGTTCTTCGCCATCGGCCTCGATCCGGATGTCGCCACGGTGTTCGTGCAGAGCCACGTGCCCGAACACAACCAGTTGGGCTGGATCATGGAGTGCACCGTGAGCTTCGGCGAGCTGTCGCGTATGACCCAGTTCAAGGACAAGAGCGCGAAGCGCGAGCACGAGTTCGTGTCGGCGGGGTTGTTCACCTACCCGGCGTTGCAGGCCGCAGACATCGTGCTGTACGACGCGAACGAGGTGCCGATCGGCGACGACCAGCGCCAGCACGTCGAAATCACGCGTGACATCGCGATTCGGTTCAACCACCGCTTCGGCGACACCTTCGTCCTCCCCGAGGCGGTCACGCCCGCCGCCGGAGCCCGCGTCATGAGCTTGCAGGACCCGACGTCGAAGATGTCGAAGTCCGACGATTCCGACAGCGGATGCGTCAACCTGATCGACGAGCCCGGCGCGATCATGAAGAAGTTCAAGCGGGCGGTCACCGACTCCGACACAGGCCCCGATGCAGTGCGCTACGACCGCGCCGAGAAGCCGGGTGTCGCCAACCTCCTGGAGATCCACGCTGCCGTGACGGGTCGGACACCGCAGGCCGTTGCCGAGGACTACGAACAGTACGGCAAGCTCAAGGTCGACACCGGCGAGGCGGTGGTCGCGGTGCTCGATCCGATCCGGACGCGTTATCTCGAGCTGCTCGACGACCCGGGCGAACTCGCCCGCCTGCTTCGCGTCGGCGCCGACAAGGCCCGCAATGTCGCCTCGGCGACGCTCGCGCGGGCCCACGCCAACATCGGCCTCCTCCCCGCCTGAACGCGCTCGTCCTCGCCTACTCGTGAACTCGTACGGGAACAGTTCCGCAACGAGTTCACGAGAACAGCCATGAGGTCGGTCGACCAGAGGATCCTGGCACTGGCGATTCCCGCGCTCGGGACGCTGGCCGCCGAGCCGCTGTACCGCCTCGTCGACACGGCGATCGTCGGACGCCTCGGCACCGACCAGCTCGCCGGACTCGCAGTTGCCGTCACGCTGCTGGCGTTGGTGGTTGCCGGGTCGAACTTCCTCGCCTACGGCACCACCCAACGGGTCGCCAATCGACTCGGTGCCGGACAGCCCTCCGAAGCCGCCGACGTCGGCGTGCAGGCGCTGTGGATCGCCGGCTTCGTCTCGGTCGTCGCCGTGCCCGTCCTCGTATTAGGCGCACGAACGTTGGCGTCGGCGATCGGTGCGGACGGCGACGTGCTCGACTTCGCCGTCGAGTACCTGCAGATCGCAGCAGTCGGTGTGCCGTTCGTGCTGATCGCGTTGGCGGCGCAGGGGATGCAGCGTGGGGCGTCCGACTATCGAACGCCGTTGGTGATCCTGGTGTGTTCGAACATCGCAAACCTCCTGATTGAGCTGGTGCTCGTGTTCGGCTTCGATCTGGGTATTGCGGGTGCCGCGTGGTCGACGACGATCGCCCAGGCCGGCGCCGGTGTCGCATTCCTCGTGGTCGTTCGGCGGCACCTGGCACCTGCTCGTCATCGATGGCCCGACGGGGCGGAGATGGCACCCTTGCTGACCGCCGGCAGCCACCTGTTGCTGCGCGTCGGTTCGATGCTCGCGGTGTTCACGGGCGCGACCGCCATCGCCGCCCGGGTCGACGACGCCACGCTGGCCGCCCATCAGATCGCGATGACGATGTTCTTGTTCCTGGCGCTCGTGCTCGATGCCCTTGCGATCCCCGCCCAGACGCTGGTCGCCGAGGAACTCGGGCACGACGGGTCCGGCGCGGCCGAGGTCGCCCGCCGTGTGGTTCGGCTGTCGGTGATCGCTGCCGCGGTGATTGCGCTGCTCATGGCAGCGACGTCGACGCTGCTTCCCCATGCGTTCAGCGACGACCCGGCCGTGGTGAGCCGCGCGACATCGGCGTTGTTGTTCCTCGCCGTGCTGCTGTTGCCTGGCGCCATCGCGTTTGCTGACGACGGCGTGCTGATCGGCCTCGGCGACTACCGGTTCCTGGGCAGAGCGGCCTTCTGCTATCTGCTTGCGGTTGCGCCGATCGCCGCCGTTGTGCTCGCCACGCCATCGCTGGGCATCGCCGGGATCTGGGGAGGGCTCGTCGTGTGGATGACCCTGCGAGCGGTGGTCAACACCCGGCGCGTCCGCACGGTCCTGCCCGCTCCCGTCGACAGGTCAGGCCGGTAGCTGGTCGACGCTGATCGCGTGGCGCCAGAGCCCGAACTCGAGGGGTGCGGGCCACACCGGGCGCGCGGCCGATCGGGCTGCCGGGAACCATGCCAGCTCTCGGCCCACACCGGCTGCCGAACGGCACCAGACGCCACGCAAACCGGCCTGATGTGCATCGACCCCGATCGCCTGCGTCGTCGCGTGTGGAATCGAGCCGCCGCCGATGTCCGCCGGATACGTCACCGGCAGTCCGACCGCGGCCACCCCGCCGTCCGACGCGACATCGGCGACCCGTTGGCGTCCCGGGAGCGTGCCTGCGGCGAGGCGGATCGGTGCGTCGTCGTCGAGATCGTCCGCCTCGATCCCGCGCCCGGCGAACAGGTGTCGGACCTGAGCGTGCACCGTCGCGAGGTCGTGGTTCAGATACAGCGTGGGCCACGAGTCGGGCGGATTCCACCGACCACCGCGTCGCTGAGCGAACGTCGGATCGAACGGATCGCGGTAGTGCGGTCGGGTGATACGCAGCCAGAGGTGCCGATCGGGCACCTGCACGTCGATCACGGGGCGATGCGCGTCAGGTCGAACGTGTCGGCGAGTTCGTCGCGCAGCAGTTCGAACTGACCGTCGAGGGCCACCTCGAGCCGCGTCCGGCCCCCGAGTCGGTCGACCGGTCGTCGCACCACTGCCGGGATCCGCTCGCGTTTCACCCACTGGTCGAGCAGATCGGTCGCCTGGCTCAGCACCGCGACCTGGTCGCGGCGGCTGGCGGGAGCGCCCGCGGCGAGCCATTTCGACGCCGCCTGCCGGCTGATGTCGAACATCACGCCGAGCTGCGTGGCCGAGATGTCCCACAGCCGCACCGTTCGCTGCAACGGACTGGCGTTGAGCTCGTGATCGAGCCGATCGATCACCCGTCGCAGCACATCGGAACGTCCGCCGGCACGCAACAGCACCTCAGCGGCCAACGTGTCGGTCAACGCATCGGATCGAGTCATTCCAGTACCGTACACGCTACCATTTGTCAACCGCAACTGTTTGTCAACCCAGTGGGCTCGTCCAGCTCGAGCTCCGACTGCGACACTGCTCGGAGGCCGCTGAGCCCCGGTGTAGCGTCTTGTGGGCGACAGACGCGGAGGGTCCATGAGGGTGTTGCGAGTGTCATTCGTCGGGGTCCGGTCGGGGACCTTTGCTCCGGCCGTCGACATGTTCCGTGATGTGCTGGGATTGGACGTCGCATTCGAGCATCCCGGATGGGCCGGTTTCCATCTGCCCTCTGGCGACCGAGATCTGCTCGAGGTCTTCGGTTCGGCAGATGTCGACGAGCGAGTGGTGCCCGCCGAGTTCGAGCACGGTGTGCTGGTCGCGTTCGCTGTCGAGGACGTGGTCAGTGCCCGGGAGGAACTCGCCATGGCTGGAATCGAACTCATCGGCGAGCTGGTGTGGGCGGCCGACGTCACGGGTGATCCAGCCGACCACGGCTGGGGGTGGTGCTTCTTTCGAGCACCAGACGGCAACGTCTACGTACTTCAGCAAGACGGTGGCAGTCGCGACAACTGATCGGCGCCATGTCGTCAGCGACGCGGGGCACCTTCGGCTGAGCCCGCTCGGATTAGCGTTCGATCCATGACGAATGATGCCTTCCAGGACCTTGCCCGGCGGTACACGGCCGCCTGGTGTTCGCACGATCCCGCTTCGGTGGCGTCGTTCTTCGCCGAGAACGGTTCTCTTGCTGTCAATGGTCAGGAACCTGCGGTGGGTCGGCCGGCGATCGCCGCGGTCGCACGGGGCTTCTACGAAGCGTTTCCGGACACGGTCGTCGTGATGGACCTTGCTCGACTCGCTGGGGATCGCGCCGTGTACATGTGGACGTACGAAGGGACGAACACCGGGACCGGCGGAGGCGGTCACGCCGTGCGTTTCAACGGGTGGGAACAGTGGACACTCGACGACGAGGGGTTCATCGCGGTCTCAGACGGTCGGTTCGACACCGTCGAGTACGAGCGGCAGTTGGCCCACGGGATCTGAACGGGCGCCGATTCGTGGACGAGGTGGAACCGGCGCGCCGTTCAGGGCCTGATGACGACCTCGCACTCGATCTCGACCGGGATGCGGAACGGGAGGCTCGACATGCCGACGGCACTGCGGGCGTGCGCGCCGACGTCGTCGCCGAACACGTCGAGGATCAGGTCGCTGAACCCGTTGATCACCGCCGGCTGAGCGTGGAAGTCGGGGGTGCACCACACCATCCCGAACACCCGACCCCACGCCGCGATGCGATCAAGGTCCCCGAGCGAGCGTTCGAGATCGGCGAGGATCGAGAGCCCGGTCAGGCGGGCCGATTCGTGGGCCTGCTCGACCGTCACCTCGTCGGGGACACGACCCAGGGGACCGGCGACCGATCCGTCGGTCGCCTGCGGACCGTGCCCTGACACGATGGCCCGGTCGCCGATGATCCTCACCATCGAGAACGGCAGGACGATGCCGGGTGGCGATTGGAGGGGTGGCGGCAGGACGAGGCCACGCTCGGCGAGACGCTCGGAGATCGTGCCCACGCCCGCCGAACCTAGCCACCGACGAGCCGGCAGACGCAGTCGGCGAGGTGCTCGACCAGATGGGTTGACACTTTCTTGCCTCCGTCGAGCGACACCGCTGCAAAGAACGCCGATGGAGCCCCGCGGCGATGCTCGTCGCAGGCCGTCAGGCGTGATCGGAGGCGTTGAGCGCCTCGAAGGCGGGACCGCGCTGAGCGATGAGTTCGACAGTGGCGAGATCCGATCCGGCGCCCGCCGCCATCCGGGCGCCGATGTCCTCGTGGTCGTGATAGGACGCGAACGCGCGTGTTCGGGGCCCCACCAGCGTGGCGATCACTCGCCCGAAGGTTCCCAAGCCGCAGTCGATCTTGCCGACGTCATGGAGGATTGCACCGGCGATCTCCGCCCGCGATGCCGACGGTCGCCGCTCGACGAACCGCCGCGCCACGGCGGCGCTGTGCCTGCGGTCCTGGTTCGACAGCTGCACCCAGAGCGACCGCTCCCCCGCCAACAGGTGCTCGTCGACCCAGACCTCGTCATCGACGCTCGGAGGCGTGGGCGGCAGCGAGGTCACGAAACGAGCGGCCAAGTGCCAGACCATGGTGACGGGGTTGGCGTCGCTCATCGAGTCAGTGTGGCGCGCGGATGCGCTGACCGGTACACGTCCCACAGCCGCTCCTGGCTGACCTTCGTGTAGATCTGCGTCGTCGAGATCGACGCATGACCGAGCATCTCTTGCACCACGCGCAGGTCTGCGCCGTGGTCGAGCAGATGCGTTGCACAGGAGTGGCGCAGGACGTGCGGTGAGAGTTCATCGCCGATGCCGGCTCGGATGCCGTACTTCTTGATCGCCTGCCAGGCCGCCTGACGGCTGAGGCGGGCGCCGCGGGTGTTGAGGAACACCGCTTCGGCGTCGTCACGACTGCGCCACTGATCGGGAACCACCAAGGCACGACCGCTCGACGAGAACCAGTCCTCGAGCGCGGCCCCCGCGGTCGACCCGAACGGCACGATCCGTTCCTTTGCTCCCTTGCCGTACAGGCGAACCAACCGGGCGTCGAGGTCGATCTCGCCGATCGAGAGGCCGACCGCCTCGGAGATTCGGGCGCCGGTGGCGTACAACAGCTCGATCAGTGCGAGGTCGCGTCGATGAATCGGCTCGGTGACGATCACCGAGTCGATCAAGCTGGTGACCTGGGCCTCGGTGAGCGGCTTCGGGATCCCGGACGGCACACGGACGCCTTCGAGCTCGCCGGCGGGATCATCGGGGCGTTCACCTTCGATCGACAGGTATCGGTGCAGCATTCGCACTGCCGCCAGCTGCCGGGCAACCGACGACGTCGCAGCCCCGCTCGATCGGCGCACGCCGACGAACTCGACGAGCTGAGCGTGGGTCACGTCGAGCACCGTGGCCCGATTGGTCGTCAGCCAGTCGCAATACGAGCCGAGGTCACGGCGATAGGCCGCAATCGTGTTTGCTGAACGGCCCCTCTCGGCGACCATCCACGACAGGAACTCCTCCACCTCGATCGGCAGCGGCGTGCGGGCCATCGACGAGTCCAGTGACCGATCAGCCGTAGGGATGATCCGAGGCGCGAAGGCGACGGTCGGTCAGCAGCAGCGCAACGACTGTCTTGGCGTCCACGATCTCGCCGCGCTCGACCATCGCGATCGCCTCGACCAGTGGGACGTGGAGCAGCTCCATGTGCTCTTCCTCAGGGCCCTGTCGATCGTGCGGCACCGACGTGCAGTCGGTGGCGAGATACAGCGTCGTGACCGAATCCGTCATCCCCGGCGACGGCAGGATTTCGGTGAGCAGTTCCACCTGCCCGGCCTGGAGACCGGCCTCCTCGATCAGCTCGCGCCGGGCCACCTCCACGGTGTCCTCGCCCTCGATGTCGCGCATCCCCGCAGGCATCTCGATGATCGAGCGCTCGTAGGGCGGACGGTACTGCGACACGAGCACCACCGACGCGTTGCCTTCAGCATCGAACACCAGCGGGAGGACCCCGACGGCGCCCGGCGAGCGCACGATGTCGCGCGTGAAGCTCGAGCCGTCCGGAGCCTCGAACTCGACGAGCGCAAGATTCCAGACATAGCCCTGGTGAATCGTTCGCTCGGATAATCGACGGAACTCGGTCACGAGGTGAGTGACGCCGGAGCGTCGCCGACACGCGCTTCGATCACCGCGTCGTCCGCAGTGACAGCGGTTTCCGCTTCAGGCGCAGTCTGTTGGCGACGCTGGAGCGCAGCCGCGATCAGCTCGCGGAACAACGGGTGCGGCCGGTCGGGACGGCTCTTGAACTCGGGATGTGCCTGGGTGCCCACCCAGAACGGATGTCCGGGTAGCTCGATGAACTCGACGAGGCGATTGTCGGGCGATGTTCCCGAGCACCACAGGCCCGAATCCTCGAGCTGCTTGCGATAGCGCTCGTTGAACTCGTAGCGGTGACGGTGACGTTCGCTGACCACCGGCTCGCCATACGCCTCGGCGACCTGCGATCCCGGTGCGAGCACCGCGTAATAGGCCCCGAGGCGCATCGTGCCGCCCTTGTCCTCGATGCCGCGTTGCTCCAGCATCAGATCGATCACCGGATGATGCGTGGTGGGCTCGAATTCGGTCGAGTTCGCATCGACAAGTCCGACGACGTCACGGGCGAACTCGATCGCCATCGCCTGCAGGCCGAGGCAGAGACCCAGGCACGGAACTCCCTCCTCGCGGGCATAGCGCGCCGCCGCGATCTTGCCTTCGACGCCCCGATACCCGAATCCGCCAGGGATGACGATGCCGTCGAGGTGGTTCAGCTGACCGGCGGCGAGCAGACCCTCGACACTTTCGGACTGGATCCACACGATCTCGACATTCGCGCCGTGGTGGAAACCAGCGTGCTTCAAGCTCTCGACGACCGACAGATACGCATCGGGCAGTTCGATGTACTTGCCGATCAAGCCGATGCGCACTGGCGTCGTCGCTGCTTCGACTTTGGCGACGAACTGTTCCCAGTAGGTGAGATCGGGCTGACCGTCGATGCGCAGCAGATCACAGACGAAGTCGTCGAGACCCTCGTCGTGGAGGATCAACGGGAGTTCGTAGATGTTCTTGGCGTCGGCGGCGTTGACGACTGCACGCTCCTCGACGTCACAGAGACTCGAGATCTTGCGCTTCAGCTCGTCGGAGAGCGGGGCCTCGCTGCGGCAGACGATGACGTCGGGCTGAATACCGCGGCTTCGCAGCTCGGTCACCGAGTGCTGCGTGGGCTTGGTCTTCTGCTCGCCTGAGGGGCCGATGAACGGCACCAAGGTGACGTGGATGTAGCACACGTTGTCGCGACCGACCATGTTGCGGAACTGACGGATCGCCTCGAGGAACGGAAGGATCTCGATGTCGCCGACGGTGCCGCCCACTTCGGTGATCACGACGTCGACGTCGTCGTGCGCAACGCGTTGCACGCGACGCTTGATCTCGTCGGTGATGTGCGGGATCACCTGGACGGTCTTGCCGAGATAGTCGCCGCGGCGTTCAGCCGCGAGCACCGCCTGGTAGATCGAGCCGGTGGTCGCGTTGGAGTTGCGCGACAGGTTCTCGTCGATGAATCGCTCGTAGTGGCCGAGATCGAGATCGGTCTCGCCGCCATCGTCGGTGACGAACACCTCACCGTGCTCGAAGGGGTTCATCGTGCCCGGATCGATGTTGATGTAGGGGTCGAGCTTCTGCAGCGTCACCCGTAGCCCCCGCAGCTTCAGCAGGCGACCGAGCGAGGACGCCGTGAGACCCTTGCCGAGCGAGCTGGCAACACCTCCGGTCACGAAAATGTGCTTCGGCATTCGACCATTCCTCCGTCTCAGTGCTCGGTGTCCGTACGACACCATGACGGGAGATCACCATACCCCGCGCGGGGACCGTGGTGCGTGTTCCCGATGGAATACGTCAGGCACCGAGCAGTTCGCGAGCATGTTCGAGCGCCGAGGCGCTCGTCGAGCCCGACAGCATCCGTGCGATCTCGGCCACGCGCCCTTCGCCGTCGATGG
>DATLBC010000020.1:0-53864 GCA_035527095.1 Ilumatobacteraceae bacterium
CACGGGACCAGATATGTATGACGCTTTCGCGCCGCACCCCCAACGGGATTCGAACCCGTGCCGCCACCTTGAAAGGGTGGTGTCCTAGGCCACTAGACGATGGGGGCCTGAAGGCAATGGCCTTGTCTCGTTGAGAGCGACCCGAATCTAACAGCGCCGCCTCGACAATCCACCACGCAATCCGAGACCCAGCACCCGTCAGCCGACGGCGGAGGGGGCCGGCACCGCGAACGGGTCGCGGTCGGTGGCTGCCGCGCGGGCTCGCAAGTTGGTCGGCACGATCGGAGCGAGCATGCCGTAGGGCGCAGCGTTGTACAGGTGGTGGATCCTGTGTGCGTCGGCGAGCCGCTCGAGCGATGCGATCCGACGGGTCCCGAATACGCCGAGTCGCCGATGGATGTACCCATCGTGCACCAGCGCGTAGGCCATCCCGTACAGCGTGATGCCGATCCCGAGCGGGATGAACGCAGTGAGCGTCGTGTTGAATCCGAGCCAGAACCCGATCATCACGATCGACGCGAACGCAACTGGAAACCAGTCGTTGCGCTCCCAGCCAGGTGTCCGGACCGCTCGATGATGGCTGCGGTGGAACCACTCACCGATGCCGTGCATCACCCATCGGTGCGTGGCCGCTGTCAGCGGCTCCATGAGCACGAACCCACCGATCACGATGAGCGCGAACGTTGCTGGCGACACGTCCGCAAGGCTACTCGCGCTCGGCGCGATCAGCCTGCGTAGGTGGCCAATGCCTCGGCGAGCGTGGCCTGCATCACGCCGTGTTCTCGCGCGACCGCATCCAACCATTCGGGGCGGAAGACGCTGGCGACGGCGATCGGTTCCTCCAGCTCGGACCCGGCGAGGGCGAGCCGCACGAACAGCGCCGCATAGTCGGGTGGCCGGAGGTCGCGGCCCAACTCGACGAGGGCGTAGGGGTCCGGGGTGCTGGCACCGATCGGCAACGAGAAGAAGCTCTGCGACGTCGGTCCGGTCGGCCCCCCGGCGAGGCCGGGTCCGTCGACGAGGATCGCGCCGCGCACCTGGGCCGCACGTGCACCCGCGATCTGCAGGGCGACGTAGGCCCCGAGGCCGCGACCCACGACGGTGATCGAACGCGTCGGGTCGCCCTCGGTCAACGAGTTGAGTGCGGCGTCGGCGTCACCGAGCAGCAGTTCGGCGGTGTAGCCGCCGCCCCGCGGGATGGTCGAGGCGCCGTGTCCCGTGAAGTCGAGCGCGGCCACCGGCCCCGGCCAGGCGTCGGCCCAACGGGGAGCACTGCGTGGCGCAGCCTCGCCCAGCCCGTGCAAGATCAGGAGCGGTCGGCCGCCGGCGGCAGTGGCGTTGCGCACATGGTGCAACGCCAGCGCGACCTTGCCATGGCGCAACATGGTGACGGTGTCGAGACTCATGCGTCTGTTCCCGATGCCGCTGCCTCTGGCGAACCGACGAAGTCGAGCACGATCTCGGCGACCAAGCTGGGTCGCTCGATGTGGACGAAGTGCCCGACGTCGTCGAGGATCTCGCACCGGCCGTCGAACGGCATGTACGGCAGCACCTTCTCGGGAGGGGTCCCCCATCCCATCTCCTCCATCTCGCGACCGAGAATTCCGAGGAACGGCATCGGCAGCCCGGGGAGGCGCATCAGGGTCCACTCCGGTCTCCACGGCCCGAACCCACCGAAGCGCATCGACGGGTCGATCTTCCAACGCCACCCGTCGTCGGACTCGAACCCGCCGGTCGTGACGAGACGCTTGAGCCAGTCGGGATCGAGTCGCGGATTCATCCGGCCGCGACGCTTCGCGAGTTCCTCGATCGTGCCGGGCTTGCGCTGTGCGGTCGCCGTCGCTCGGCGATGGTCGAGCCATCCAGCGATCTCGGCGGACGCCATCTTGGTCCGTTCGTGTTCGGCGACGTCGGGAATCCGGCGGTTGTAGGGGATGCCGTCCATGTTGATCAGATGGGTGAAGCGGAACGGCTGGGCGTCGGCGAGCTGCGTCATCAATGCACCGCCCTTGGAATGACCGACCACCGGAAGGGGCCGGCCCGGGCTCACGTGGTCGAACACCGTGAGTGCATCACGCATGTCGGCATCCCACGAGTACAGCTCGGGATGCTCACTGTCGCCGTGACCCCGCTGGTCCCAGCTGACGATCCGCCAGCCGCCCTCAGCGAGTTTCGGCGCGAACAGGTCGAAGGTTCGTGCGAAGTCGAAGCCGCCGTGCACGAGCAACATCGGAGGCGCATCCGCTTCGCCCCATTCGTGCACTGCGATCTGGAGGCCGTTGGCGTTCAGGTGGTACTCGCGAGCGGGATGCTCGGCGTCCGGATAGGGAAAATCTGCCGTCGGATCGCCGAACGACCGGTCGGGCACGATCGGGGAGGGGGTGCTCGTCACGGCACCCGACAGTACGACGCTGCCCGGGTTTCGCCGCCATCACACCGCAACAACGGTCGTCTCGTCGGCGGCGCGCGTGCCACCGACAGCGTGGGAGGCCTAGCATCCGTCGCCATGAAGCTTCCTGATCGCGCGGTGACCGCGGCAATCGCCACGGTGCTTGCCGTGTCGGTGGTCGCGTGCGGAACCACCGACCCCGCCTCGCAGGAACGCCTCCCACCGATACAGACCACGACGCCGTCCACCACCACGACGACCACCACCGTCGCACCGGGCGACTTCCTCTACGTCGTGCAATCCGGCGACACGCTGGGCAAGATCGCCGAGCGGTTCAACGTCACCATCGTCGCCATCGTCGAACGAAACGGGCTCTCCAGCGCCGACGACATCCAAGCCGGTCAGTCGCTCGAGATACCCGAGGGTCTGCTCGTCGTCGACGACGGCCGGACCGCCGACACGACCCAACCCTGACGAGCGGCAAGGGTCACAGTGCCCTGGTCGCGCTGGGTCCGATTCGTAGACTTGCCATCATGAGCTTCTGGCCGACCCTCGATCACTGGAGCGTGGCGATCCCGCTCGACACCCCGCACCGCCGCCTCGACGCGCTGTCAGCGACCGGTTTCGTGGCACTCCGCGACTTGCCCTACGAGATTCCCGATGCCGAGTTCCGCAACCTCGAGTACATGGACTGGAAGTCGGGCGGCGACACGAACTTTGCCCCGCTGGCATCGGCCGATGGCGAACTCGACTGCCGCGGATTCTGGGACAAGGGCAAGACCGACAAGGGCGCCTTGTGGACCTCGAACGCCGAGATCGCCCCGACGATCCGTGACTACGTCGACGACGTGGGCGCAAACTTCGGGCGAGTGCGCATCATCAAGCTCGAGCCGCAGGATCGCGAGGAAGCGATCAGATCGCTCCATCGCGACGACAACAACCGCTTCAACCCTGACGACGAGGGGTGGGTCGTGCGTTCGTGGATCGAGCTCACCGACAATCCCGACAGCTACATGTTGTTGATGGACAACGGTCCCGACGGTCTGCCCGACCCGTCGACCGAGCAGCGCGTGCCATTGCACAAGGGAGCGCGGTTCGTCGTCGACACCCAGCGCCTCTGGCATGTCGTGGTCCACAACGGCAATGCCCCGCGCTATGCCCTGATCACGAGCTTCGAGTCGAGCGACGCCCTCGACTCGTGGATGGAGCGCGAGCAGCGCCAGCCGGCCGCCGTCTGACCTCGTCCCGATCCGGGTTTGTGTGAGCAACAACAGCGGGCGCTGATCTCGCCGCTCACACGAATCGGAATGAAAGTGCGTGGCTGAACGCTCGCCGGATCTCTGTCACAGCCCCCCGTCATGATGAGGTCATGACCAATGTGTACCGTCGACTCGTGGCGGTTGCGACTGGTCAGCTGGGCTTGTTGTCACGGCAGCAGGCGAACGGCGTTGGGATGACCAACGCGCAGCTTCGGAACCGAGTCTCGAGCGGTTTCCTCCTCCAGGTCGGCACGGATACGTTCCGACTCCCCGGCGCTCCTGTCGGTGCACTCGTCGACCTACGCGCCCTGATGCTCGACATCGGCGGTGACGTGTGGGCGAGCGGCCCGACCGCAGCTGCCCTCCACGGCTTCGATGGCTACCGCTTGAAGCCACCGTTCGACGTGACGGTCCTGCGGGATCGCAACATCCGCCGGATCGGCCATCGGATCCACAGCACGACATCGCTTGACCTGATCGACCGGTCGGTTGTGGGCGACACCGCGTGTACCAGTGGTGCTCGAACGCTGATCGACCTGGCTCGGACCGAGTCGATCGAGCGGCTGACCGTGGCGTTCGACTCGGGGCTCCGCGACGGAAGGTTCAACGAGTCGCTCGTTCACCGTCGCATCGTGGCGTTGCGTTCGAGCGGGCGTTTCGGAGTGCCCCGACTCTTGTCTGCCATCGAAGGGGTTGAGGCGATACGTGGCGGTCACAGCTGGCTCGAGCGTGAGTACCTCCGGATGCTGTCGGCAGGTGGTCTGCCCCGACCAGAGACGCAGGCGGTGCTGACGCGAGCGGGCGACAAGATCGTGCGAGTCGACTTCCGGTTCCCTGGCACGCCGGTCGTGGTCGAGGTGCTCGGCTACCACTCGCACCGGACCAAGGAGCACCTGCAGCGTGACACGCAACGTCTCAATGCACTGATCACCGACGGTTTTCGGCCGTACCAGTTCACCTACATCGACGTCGTCGAACGACCATCCGACGTGCTCGAACAGTCGCGACTCGCGCTCGATCCGTTCCGCTGACTCGCGCCTGGTTTGTGTGAGCGGCAACGCACGTGCCGGGCGTGTGCGCTCACACAAATCGGGAGCGGATCTGGATCAGGGGGCGCGGTGGGAGACGGCGAGGTCGGCGACGTCGCGCATGATCTTGGCGAGTTCGAAGTCCTTCGGGGTGTACACCGCGGCGATGCCGAGCTCAGCGAGGCGCGGACGGTCGTCCTCCGGGATGATGCCGCCGACGATCACCGGAGCCTCGACGCCCATCGCCTTCAGGTGGCCGAGCACGTCGGGGACGAGATCGAGGTGCGAGCCCGACAGGATCGACAACCCGATCACGTCGGGATCCTCGTCGCGCGCCGACGCCGCGATCTGTTCGGGCGTCGAGCGGATGCCCGAGTAGACGACCTCCATGCCGGAGTCACGGGCCGCCACAGCGATCTGCTCGGCACCGTTCGAGTGGCCGTCGAGACCGGGCTTGGCGACGAGGAACTTCGGCGGGCCGCCGGCCATCGACTTCACGAACGCGACGACCTCGCCGAGGCCCTGCGCCGAGCCGGTGGCGCCGCTCACACCGGTCGGCGCCCGGTACTCGCCGAACACCGAGCGCATCACGTCGCCCCACTCGCCGGTGGTGCCACCCGCCTTGGCGAGGGCGATCGAGGGCGGCATCACGTTGTCGCCCGACTCCGCAGCGCGACGGAGTTCGTCGATGGCCGCGTCGACCACCGCCTGATCCCGAACCGACCGCCACTCGGCGATGTCGCCCACCAGCCGTCGTTCGATCGCCGGGTCGACCTTGAGAATCGCGCCGTCGCCGCCCAGCGGAGACTCGGCCGCCTCGACGAAGTCGTTGACGCCGACGACGATCTGCTCGCCCGCTTCGATCCGACGAGTCCGCGCCGCCATCGAGGTGACCAACCGCGACTTCAACGTCTCGACCGCTTCGAACGCCCCACCCATCTCCAACACGTCGTCGAGTTCGGCCTGGGCGGCAGCGCGCAGCTCTTCGGTGCGAGCCTCGATCACGGTCGATCCGTCGAAGATGTCGTCGTACTCCAACAGGTCGGTCTCGAACGCCAGCACCTGCTGCATCCGCAGCGACCACTGCTGGTCCCACGGACGCGGGAGGCCCAACGCTTCGTTCCATGCCGGCAGCTGCACCGATCGCGCTCGGGCACGCTTCGACAGCGTGACCGCCAGCATCTCCAACACGATGCGCTGCACGTTGTTCTCGGGCTGTGCCTCGGTGAGGCCGAGTGAGTTCACCTGCACGCCGTAGCGAAACCGCAGCGCCTTGTCGTCGGTGACCCCGTAACGCTCACGGCCGATCTGCTCCCACATGTCGGTCATCGCGCGCAGCTTGCAGACCTCTTCGACGAAGCGGATTCCGGCGTTGACGAAGAACGAGATCGACCCGAACACCTGGCTGAACTGCTCGGGCGACACCTGACCCGAATCTCGCACGGCGTCGAGCACGCCGATTGCGGTAGCCATCGAATACGCGATCTCCTGCTCGGGTGTCGCGCCGGCCTCCTGCAGGTGATACGAGCACACGTTCATCGGATTCCACAACGGCGCGTGCTCGGCGCACCACGCCACCATGTCGACGATCAGCCGGCGCGACGGCGCCGGCGGGAAGATGTAGGTGCCCCGTGACAGGTACTCCTTGACGATGTCGTTCTGCGTCGTGCCGCGCAGTTCGCTCGGCGCGGTGCCCTGCTCGTCGGCGTTGGCGACGTACAACGCGAGCAGCCAGGCCGCTGTTGCGTTGATCGTCATCGACGTGTTCATCTGCCCCGGGGGAATCTGATCGAGCAACGCGCGCATGTGGCCGAGGTGAGCGACGGGCACGCCGACCTTGCCGACCTCGCCCCTCGACATCAGCGAGTCAGGGTCGTAGCCCGTCTGCGTCGGCAGGTCGAACGCGATCGACAGGCCGGTCTGACCCTTGGACAGGTTCGTCCGATACAGCTCGTTCGACGCCTCGGCGCTGGAGTGGCCCGAGTACGTGCGCATCATCCATGGACGGTCGGTCTTGCGCGTCATGGACGAAGTGTGGTGCCTGGACGAAGAAGTACTCAAGTCCGGTTCGCGCTCGACCGAAGTAAAGAGCGTCCCACGGGACGACAAACGGAACGGATCTTCTCCCTCCCCCTTGGAGATCCGCTCCCATGAGGTTTCCCCTCTGGCGGGAACCCCGCCGGCCGAATGGCGGATTCGGCCGGCGAAGCTCTCGGAGCGGGTGGTGGCGGACCACCCGCTCCGTGTATTTTTCAGCTCTCGACGAGCACGGCAGATCGCAGCCGGACCAGGTAGTCGGCGCGGGGAATCCCCACGGCCCCGAGCGTCGCGAGATGGTCGGTGACCCATTGGACGTCGAGCAGTTCTGCGCCGGTGTCGTTCAACCAGGCGACGAGGGAGACCAGGGCCGTCTTCGACGCGTCGGTCGCGGTGTGGAACATCGCCTCGCCGGCGAAGAACCGCCCGATCCGCAGGCCGTAGAGCCCGCCGACCAGCTCGCCGTCGTCGAACACTTCGACCGAGTGACCCCACCCGAGTTCGAACAACGTGGTGTAGGCGTCGACGATCGGAGCGGTGATCCAACGACCGGGACGTTTCGGATCGCCACATGCGCGAACGACGTCGACGAATCGTGTGTCCATCCTGACCTCGAATCGCCGCATGTTGCGACGCAGCGAGCGGCTGACGTGCAGTGCGTCGAGCGGGATGATGCCGCGTGGGTCGGGCGAGAACCAAGCCATCTTGCTGCGGCGTCGGCGCGGGTCGACCGGCATGGGGAACAGCCCGCTGCGGTAAGCCGCGAGCAACGTTCCGGGCTCGAGGTCGGCGCCGACCGCGACGAGGTCCTCGCCTGCAGCGATCTCCGAGGGGTCGGGTATCGCGAATCTCGACGGCGGTGGCTCGATCGGACTCACGCGCCGACAGGTTACGCAGGTGCCTGGCACCGCGTCACCGGTCAGTAGGAGCGGAAGCCCTGCTTGGTCTTGCGACCGAGCTGACCGGCGGCGACCATGCGACGCAGGGCCGGCGCGGCGGCGAAGTTCGGATCGCGGAATTCGGCGTACAGCGCGTCGAGGATGGCCAACGACGTGTCGAGGCCGACGAGGTCGAGCAGCGCGAACGGTCCCATCGGGAAGTTGCAGCCGCCCATCATGGCGGTGTCGATGTCGTCCATCGACGCCGTGCCGTTCTCCCACATGCGAATGGCGTTGTTGAGGTACGGGAACAGCAGTGCGTTGACGATGAAGCCGGCTCGGTCCTCGACCTGGACGGCGTCCTTGCCACACGCGGCGGCGAACTCGAGCGCCGTGGCGATCGTGTCGTCGGACGCGGTGAGCGGCCTGATCACCTCGACGAGCTTCATCATCGGCGCCGGGTTGAAGAAGTGGATGCCGCACACCTTGTCCGGACGCTCGGTCGTCATCGCCAACTCGACGACGGCGAGCGTCGAGGTGTTGGTGGCGATGATCGCCTCGGGCTTGACGATGCGGTCGAGGTGTTCGAACAGGTCGCGCTTGGCGCCCATGTCCTCGACGATGCTCTCGATGACGAGATCGCAGTCGTGCAGCCCGTGCAGATCGTCGGTCACCTCGATGCGCGCCAGGATGGCCTGCCGCTCGTCCTCGGTGAGGCGCTCGCGGGACACTTGCTTCGTGAGCCCGGCGTCGATGCCGTGCAAGACGGCATCCGCCCCCGCCTGGGTGCGAGAGCGGACGACGACCTCGAATCCGGCGCGGGCGGCGACTTCGGCGAGGCCCGAGCCCATGATCCCGGATCCGATGATTCCAACGGTGCTGATCGTTCCCATACGCGCAAGTTACCTACCGATCGGTAACCCGGCCAAAGTGGCCCGTCATCGCGGTCGGGTCGAGCGGAAGTGCAGTTGCTCGCAGGTGCAACGCGTAACGTCTGCCCGGCCAGATGTTCTTCCTTCTCCTCCTCCATCTCGTCGTCGGCATCGGCATCGTGGCCGGTGGTGGCGCGCTCGGGCGACGGGCGTTCGTGGTCGCCGCTGTCGCTCCGCTGGCTACGGTGATCTGGGCGGCGACGCGGGCGAGCGGGGTCCTCGACGGCGAACCGGTGACCGAGTCGTTCGCGTGGGTCGAACAGCTCGGGATCACGATCGATCTCCGCCTGGACGCGTTTGCGCTCGTGATGGTGGCACTCGTGTCGGGAATCGGCCTGTTGATCTGCGTCTATTCCCTCGGCTACTTCAGCCACGACAAACCGGGACTGGCCCGCCTGGCCGGCGTGCTCACGTTGTTCGCCGGCGCGATGCTCGGTGTCGTCCTGTCCGACCAGCTCATCGCGCTGTTCATCTTCTGGGAACTCACGTCGGTCACGTCGTATCTCCTCATCGGCAACGACGACACCAACCCACGAGCTCGCGCGGCTGCCCTCCAGGCGATCTTCATCACCGGCGTCGGCGGGCTCGCGATGCTTGCTGGACTGATCATCATCGGACAGGCCGGTGGCACCTATCGGATCTCCGAACTCCTGGTCGACCCGCCGAGCGGCGCTGTGGTCAACGCGGGCCTGGTACTCGTGTTGATCGGCGCGTTCACCAAATCGGCCCAGGTGCCGTTCAGCAGCTGGCTGCCGGCCGCGATGGTCGCCCCCACGCCCGTGAGCGCCTACTTGCACTCGGCGACGATGGTGAAGGCGGGGGTGTACCTCGTGGCGCGCCTGGCTCCGATGTTCGCCCTCACCGGCAGCTGGCGGGCGCTGGTGCTGGTCGTCGGCGCCACCACGATGCTCGTCGGCGGGCTCCGTGCGCTGCGACAGCACGATCTGAAGCTGCTGCTCGCCTACGGAACGGTCAGCCAGCTCGGCTTCATGATGTTGCTCTTCGGCGTGGGCGACTATCACATCGCTGAGGCCGGCATCATCTTGATCCTCGCTCACGGCGCCTTCAAGGCGGCACTGTTCATGGTGGTCGGCATCGTCGACCACGAGACCGGCACCCGCGACATCCGTGAACTGCACGGGTTCTCCGCCGCGCCCGGCTGGCGTGCGGTCAAGGTCGCTGCGGTGATCAGCGCAGCGTCGATGGCCGGCCTCCCACCGCTCTTCGGATTCATCGCGAAGGAGAAGGCGCTCGACGGGTACGTCGAGCACGGCGACTTCGCCGGTGGCACTGCGGCGCTCGTCGTCATCGTGCTGGCTTCGATCCTGACCTTCGCGTATTCGGCCCGGTTCGTGCTGGGCATCTTCGGTGCGTTCGGCGAACGCGACCGTGACGTCGTGTCCGTCGACGCCCACGCGCCCTCGGCGGTGTTCGTCGGCCCGTCGGTGGTGTTGTCGATCGCCACGGTGCTGTTCGGGATTGCGCCGGTCCTCATCGACGGGCTGATCGAGGGGGCGACCACCGCGCTCTATCCAGGCTCAGAACCCAAGCCGGTCGAGTTGTTCGCCGGCTTCAACACCGCGCTGTTGCTGTCGGCGGTGATCATCGTCTGCGGCATCGCCCTCACCGTCCTGCGAGCCCCCGTCGCGGACCTTCAGGCCCGAGCGTCGGACCGGTTGCAGGCGGTCCCCTCGACCGAGCAAGGGTTCCTCGCCGTGCTCCGATCGATCTCGGTCGTTTCGACCCGCGTGACCGCCACCGTGCAGAACGGATCGCTGCCGATCTATCTCGCCGTCATCGTGCTGACGGTCACGGTCGTGCCGCTCGCCGCGTTCGCCTCCGAACTCGACGACCTGCCGCAGTTCATCGAGACCCCCGCGCATGTTGCGCCGGTCGCGATCATGGTGGCGGCAGGACTCGGCGCATGCATCGTGCGACACCGCATCGCCGCGGCGCTCATGCTCGGTGCCGTCGGCTACGCGATGGCCGGCCTCTACGTCGCGCAGGGAGCACCGGACCTCGCGCTCACTCAGTTCTCGATCGAGACGCTGAGCACGGTGTTGTTCGTGTTGGTCCTGCGGTTCCTACCGCGTTCGTGGCGCCACCGCGCCCCGGCGATCGCCGCGCCGATGCGCATTGCGGTGGCCGGTGCGGTCGGCGTCGCCGTGTTCGTGTTCGCCCTGTCGGCGAGCAATGCGCGTTCCGACGTGGACGAGCCGTCGATGTCCCAGGTGATGATCGAGAACTCGTTGCCGAAGGGCAAGGGGTCCAACGTCGTCAACGTGATCCTCGTCGACTTCCGCGGTTGGGACACGATGGGCGAGATCACGGTCTTGCTGGTGGCAGCGATCGGAGCCGTGAGCCTGGCCAGGCCGGGACGGCGCCGCGACGAGCCCGAAGGCCCGGTGTTCGAGGAGATCCTCGACGTCGGCGACGAGCCCAAGCTCCCGGAGGCGCTGCGATGAGCCGCCTCGTCACACAGCCCGACGCAGCTCGCGACCGGCGGATCCTCATCCTCGACACGTCGATCAGGATCCTCTATCCGTCGATCCTGGTGCTCGCCATCTACTTCGTGTTCTCCGGACACAACCGGCCGGGTGGCGGCTTCGTCGGTGGCCTCGTCGTCGGCGCCGCGCTCGCGTTGCGGTACGTGTCGGGTGGCGCGGCGGCGGTTCGTTCGACGTTCCGGCTTCCGCCGCACGTGATCCTCGGGGCCGGGCTCTTCCTGTCTGCGTTCACCGCGTTCCTGCCGCTGCTCTTCGGCGGCACGATCCTCGAACACGGTGACGTCGAGTTCCACCTGCCGGTGTTCGACAAGGTGAAGATCACCAGTGCGCTCACGTTCGATCTCGGCGTCGACTTCGTCGTCATCGGCCTCATCCTGATGGCATTCGCCGCATTCGGTGAAGACCTTCCGGACGCGCCAGATTCGAGCGACGACGGCAGCGATGGACCCGTCGCACCGAGCGGTCGTCGCCGTTGGAGGGTGCCCTGATGAGCGTGCTCCTCGCATTCGCAGCGGCGTTCCTGTTCGCGTCCGGCACGTATCTGCTGCTGCAACGGCGGCTGTCGCGCATTCTGATCGGAGTGGGCCTGATCGGCCACGGATCGAACATCATGCTGCTCACCTCCGGCACCGGTCGCGGTGTCGCTCCGATCATCGGCACCGCCGACCCGACCGACTTCGCCGATCCGCTCCCGCAGGCCCTCGCGCTCACCTCGATCGTCATCACGTTCGGTGTGACGGCGTTCCTGCTCGCGCTCGGATACCGCAGTTGGAGGATCACCCACGACGATGTCGTCGAGGACGACGTCGAGGACCGGTTCATCGCTCGTCGCCGCGACGGCGACCAGATGGTCGAGGAAGAAGCGCTCGCCGAACGCGAGCAGGCACGAGAGGAGGACCGTCGGTGAACGCCCTCGTCCCCCTCCCCGTGATCGTGCCGCTGCTCGGTGCATCGCTGGCGGTACTCGCTGCACCATGGCGTTGGGCACAGCGAGTCATCTCGCTGATCGCACTGACCATCAACGTGGTCGTCAGCGTCGTGCTGCTCATCGACGTCGACGACGGTGAGATGCTGGTGATGCAGGCCGGTGGATGGAAGGTGCCGCTCGGCATCACGCTGGCGGTCGACCGACTGTCGGCGGTGATGCTCGTCGTGTCGTCGATGATGTTGCTGTCGGTGCTGGTGTACGCCATCGGCCAAGGCGCCGAGGAGTCTCGTTACGCCTCATTCAACCCGGTGTACCTCGTGTTGGCCGCAGGCGTGTCGGCCAGCTTCGTCACCGGTGACCTGTTCAACCTGTTCGTCGCGTTCGAGATGATGCTCGTGGCGAGCTATGTACTGCTCACCCTCGGCGGCCGCCCCGGCCAGGTGCGCTCAGGCATGTCGTACGTCGTCATCAGCCTGGTCGCGTCGACGTTCTTCATCACCACGCTCGCCTTGATCTATGCGGCGACCGGCACGGTCAACATGGCGGAACTCAGCGAGCGGATCCCCGAGCTGTCCGACGGTGTTCGCACCGGCTTCTCGCTGCTGTTGATCCTGGTGTTCGGCATCAAGGCCGGGTTGTTCCCGCTGTTCTTCTGGCTCCCGGACAGCTATCCCACAGCCCCTGGAGCGATCACCGCCGTCTTCGCGGGACTGCTCACCAAGGTCGGCGTCTACGCGATCATTCGCTCGCAGACGCTGCTGTTCCCTCCGGATGCCCAGCAGGGCTCGTTCCTGCTCATGCTCGCCGGGTTCACGATGGTCGTCGGCGTGCTCGGCGCGCTGGCGCAGGACGACCTGCGCCGCATGCTCTCGTTTCACATCGTCAGCCACATCGGCTACATGATCTTCGGGCTCGCGCTGTTCACGCTCGCGGGTGTCGCCGGCGCCGTGTTCTACGTCGTGCACCACATCGTGGTGAAAATGGCGCTGTTCCTGGTCGCGGGACTCGTCGAGCGTCGCGCCGGCTCCGATCGGTTGTCGCGTATCGGCGGCCTCGTGCGCAGCGCGCCCATGATCGCCGTGCTGTTCGCGCTGCCCGCGCTCAGCATCGCCGGCCTTCCGCCGTTCTCCGGCTTCGTCGGCAAGTTCGCCTTGGTCGGCTCGGGTATCGAGTCCGACGAGTGGGCGATCGTCGCAGTCAGCCTCGTCGTCAGCCTCTTGACGATGTACGTGATGGTGCGGATCTGGTCGGGTGTGTTCTGGGGGGAGCCGGAGGACCCGGCGATCGCGTCGTGGATCGCGTCGGACAGCTCGCGGGTCCCGCGCCTGATGACCGGTGCGGCCACGACGGTGGTGGCGCTGTCGGTGGCGCTGATGATCTTCGCCGGGCCGCTGTACGACTACTCCAAGCGCACCGCCGAAGACCTGCTCGAACCCGAACGCTACGTCGAGGCCGTGATCGGAGCGCACGAGTGACACCGTCCGTCCGTCTTCCCGCGCTGGTGATCTGGCTCACGCTCGTGTGGGCGCTGCTGTGGGGCGACCTCGGTCTGGCCAGCCTGTTGTCCGGGCTCGGCGTCGCCGTGTTCGTCGTGGTGATCGCCCGTCCGACCGGGGTGCACGGCATTCAACTCACGTCGTTCCACCCGGTGTCCGCAGTTGTGTTCCTGGCCTATTTCCTGGTGCAGTTGGTGAAGTCGAACTTCCAGGTGGCCTGGGAGGTGATCACGCCGGGTTCCAATGTCAATCGGGCGATCATCGCCGTGCCGCTGCACGTGACGACCGACGGGCTCGTCACCGTGGTCGGCAATGCGATCACATTGACGCCCGGCACCCTCACCGTCGACGTGCGCGCCGATGATCCCGAGCGGCCGCCGGTGCTGTACGTCCATGCGCTGCATTTCACCGACGTCGAGTCGTTGCGCCACGACGTCCTGCGACTCGAGCGTCTCGCCGTGCGAGCGTTCGGCACCAAGGAACAGCGCGCCGAACTCGATCGTGTCGTTGCGGCGTGGCCGGATGGAGGTGCCGAGTGACGACGTTCGCGCTCGTGCTGTTGGCGATCGGCGCCGCCGGATTCCTGTTCCGTCTGTTGCGTGGACCGAGCTTGTCCGACCGGGTGGTCGGCCTCGACGGGCTGCAGTCGATCGTGGTGATCGCCATCATCGTCGCCGCGGCTCGCAGCGACAGCGGCATCACCATCGAGACGGTGCTCGTCGCGGTGCTGGTCGGGTTCGTCGGCACCACCGCGCTCTCGCGCTTCATCGAACGGCGGGGCAACTGATGGACATTCTCAGTGGTGTCCTGATCGTCGCCGGCTCGGCGCTGGCCATGATCGGTGGGATCGGCGCGGTGCGATTCGGTGATCTCTACTCGCGCATGCACGCGGCGGCGAAAGCGCCCACGCTCGGTCTGGTGCTCGTGTCGATCGGTGCGGCGATCGCCATCGACACGCTGCTCGCCTACACGACACTGCTGCTGGTGGTGATCCTCCAGCTGCTGTCGTCGCCCGTCGGCGCACACGCCCTCAGCCGTGCGTCGCGCCGTCAGACCCCGGTCGCCCTCGACGGCCCCGACGACCTGTCACGCGACGAGGACCGGGCCGCGAGCCGACACGCGGAACCATCCGACTGAGTCGCGCCGCCAATCTGTCGCGTCTCACAGCGATGAGCGAAGCGACCGCATACGGTCGGCCGGCTCATCGCAGCCGGGTGGGTGCGAGCGGGCCGGTCAGGACTGGACGATGCGGATCGACTGGATCTCGACCAGCTCCGATGGCACGCCATCGGGGAATGTGCCGGTGGCTGCCATCGCCCCGACGGTCGTGTCGAGGCCGTCGGTCACCTGGCCGAACAGTGCGTACTCGGGTGGGAGCGCAGCGCCGTCGGAGCCGGTGACGATGAAGAACTGGCTGCCGGCGCTGTCGGGCGACTGCGTCTTGGCCATCGCGATCGAGCCGATCTGATACGCCTCGGGAGCCGGCGGCTCGTCGACGATCGTGTAGCCGGGTCCACCGGTTCCGCTGGCCGTCGGGTCGCCGCACTGCACCACGAAGTCCGGGATGATTCGGTGACACACCGTGTCGTCGAAGTACTGGTTGCGTGCGAGGAACACGAAGTTGTTCGCTGCGACCGGTGCCGATTCCTGATCGAGGGCGATGGTGAGCTCGCCCATGTTGGTCGTCACGATCGCTTCGTACGCCGCCCCGGCCTCCAGGCACGCCGGGGGCGGCGCAGGGAACTGGCGGGTCTGTGTGTCGGCGCCGTCGGTCGGCGGACACTCGGCGCTCGGCGCGGCGCCCGCGGACTCGCCGTCCGCAGCGTCAGGGGCCGCGAGTTCGCTCGTCGTGGCATCGGACTTGGCGTCGTCGCCGCCACAGCTTGCAGCGAGGATCGCCGTTGCCGCCAGGCCAACCAGGAGTCGCGAAGCGGCCATCTCGATCAGCCCCCGGTCGTCGCCGGGACGCTGTCGCCGATCGTGTCGGGAATCGTCTCGGGGAGTGTGACGGGTGTGACCGGAGTGCTCGGTTCGTCGTCGCTACCGACCACGTTGCTTGCGATCCAGACGAACAGCACCAAGGCAGCAACGGCAGCGACGCCGATCGCCACCTTGCGCAGGAGCTTGCGACGGCTCTGTGCCTGCTGCTCCTGCTGGTGCTTCAGCGCACGGTTGGCCTTCTGACGTTCACGTTTCTCGGTACCCACAGGACGGGCAGGCTAGCGGTCGGGGGTCGCCTCAAGTCGGCTGCCGCTGCGGCCGATGATGCCTGTGAAATGAGGCGGAACGCGGCAGAAGGTACAGCGGTGATTCCCGCCGTCCAGTGGATGGGTCGTTTCGCGGCCGTCGTCGGCCTCGTCGCGTGGTCGGTGTGGCTTGCGTGGCGGGCCTCGACGTCGACCGGCGCGATCAGCGTCGTGGTGCTGGTGCTCGAGGTCGGGGCCCTGCTCGCGGCGGTCGTGCTCAGTGCGGCCATGTGGTCGCTTCCCGACCGGGATCGCTCGTTGACGCGGTCAGACTCGCTGGTCGACACCGTCGCCGAGTTGCTCGGCATGGACCAACTCGCTTCGGTCGAGGCGCATGGCGCTGACGACACGGGCGAGGTGGCGCGTGCGCGGCTGGGTCTCGAACTGCTCGACCCACGGACGGCGCGCTCGGCCATCGGCTCGCGCCTCGCGGTGACCGCGTGGGCGATCGTTGCCGTGGAGGGCATCCGCCGGATGCTGTTCGTGACTGTGCTGGTCGTCGTTCTGCTGAGTGGCCGCTTTCCATTCGAGATGCCAGCGGGGACGACGCTGGCCGCGCTCGTGCTCGCGCAGGTGATGTTCTCGATGAGTCACTGGCTGCTCTCCAACGGGGTGTTGTGGCCCAGCGTCCGTCTGCGCTGGTCGATGGCCTCCGTCGGTGCCGGACTGGGCGACGGAACGTCGCGAACCGGTCTCCCGATCCGATGGACGGCCACACTGGCGACGATGGTCGTGCTGAATCTTTCGGTGGCCCTGCGGGGCGTGAGCGATCGATGGACGCACGGCCTCGGACCGATGCCCCACGACGAGCGGGTGCTCGCCATGGTCGTCTCGGGATGGCTGGTCCTTGTCGGCTTCGCAGCCTTGAGAATCCTGGCCCAACCCTCGCTCGGCTTCTACGGCGCCACTCGCCGACTGGAGGAGACATCCACCCGCCGTCTCGCGCTCGGGGCAACCCTCGCCGTCGCGTTGGTCGGCTTCGTCGCTGGTGTACTGCCCGCGTGACCGGCCCCAGAACTGGCCGAGCCGTCGCGCGAACCCGGTCTGTCGCCGACGGCGCTTGTAGATTGGTGATCGTGCCACGACTTCGCCTGTTCGCTTCAGCCCGTGAGGCTGCCGGAACGGGGAGCGATGTGGTCGACGGCGACACCGTTCGCGAGGTGCTCACCGCGGCCGAAGCGCGTTATGGCGCTCGGTTCGCCGAGGTGCTCGGCACCTGCCGAGTGTGGGTGAACGGTGAAGACATCTCGATCGACGCCCCCGTCGGTCAACATGACGAGGTGGCAGTTCTGCCACCCGTGTCCGGAGGATCCACGTGACCACCACCCAGCTGCCCGACCCGGCGAGTCTCTCGTTGGACGAACTTCGCAACCTGCGCAATCAGCTCCAACTCGAAGACGACGCGGTGTCGTATGCGCGCCGCGTCGCGCAAGCCCGCCTCGATCTCGTCAAGGCCGAGGCGCAGCATCGAGTGGCCGGCGCCGAGGTTGTCGTCGACGAGGAGCTTCGTACCGTGCTGTCGAGCCATCTCACCGGCGGTCCGGCTCGACCCCCGCGACCCACCGAAGATCTGAGCGATCATCCGCTGGCCGTCGAACTCGACGAACTCTGCGCTACAAACGGCCTGGGTCGCCTGAAGTCGCTCGACGACGCCCAACTGCTCACCTTGACCGAGGGCATTGCCCAGTTCGAGGCGAAGGTGTCGTCCGATCGTCGCGCTCGCTTCGACCAACTCGATGCCCTCAGCGCGGAGCTCGTTCGGCGATACCGCGACGGCGAAGCCGACGTCGACAGCCTCCCCGACTGATCGAGGTCGCCCCGGGCTCGGGGAACCGGCGAAGCGTTGTTATCGTCTGACAGGTTGTGCAACGTGCCGCAGTGATCTCACTCCACACGTCTCCGCTGCTGCAACCGGGATCCGGCGACAGCGGCGGGATGAACGTGTACGTGCGCGAACTGGGCTCCGCACTCGCCCAGGCCGGCGTCGAGACCACCACGTTCACCCGCGCCGACCGCGAGGGACTGCCCGATGAGATCGTCGTCGAGCCGGGCCACCGTGTCGTCCACATCCACGCCGGCCCGCACCATCTCCCGAAAGAGGCACTGCCGGAGGTGACCGACGAGTTCCGTCGTGGAATGCTCGACTGGTTCGCCCGCAACGAACGGCCCGACGTGATCCACGGCAACTACTGGCTCAGCGGCCTCGTCGGACACCGACTCAAGCACGAACTCGACGTGCCGTTCGTGTCGACATTCCACACGCTCGCTCGCGTCAAGGCCGCCCATGGCGACCCCGAGCCGGCGTGGCGTGATCGCGCCGAAGCCGAGATCGTTCACTGCGCCGACGCGATCTGCGTGAGCTGCGACGAGGAGGCCGACCAGTTCCGCCTTCATTACGGCGACCCGCAGGGCCGCCTCGAGATCATCGCTCCCGGTGTAGAGCATGCGTTCTTTGCGCCTGGCGACCAGGCCGGCGCCCGCCGCGCGCTGGGTTTCGACATCGATCGTCCGCTGCTGCTGTTCGTCGGCCGTATCCAGCCGCTCAAGGGCCCTGATGTGGCGATCCGGGCGCTGGGTGCGCTCGGCGACATCCGTGCGCAGTTGGTCATCGTCGGCGGTGCGAGCGGCGCCGAGGGCGACGTCGAGACGATGCGCGCTCATGCGCTGGTCGACGAACTCGGCCTGCACGACCGGGTCCGATTCGTCGAGCCGCAGCCGCACCACATCCTGTCGACCTACTACCGCGCGGCTGACGTGGTCGTGGCGCCCAGTCGCAGCGAGAGTTTTGGTCTCGTTGCGCTCGAGGCAGCGGCGTGTGGCATCCCGGTGGTCGCCAGTGCGGTCGGCGGCCTGCTCAGCCTCGTCGACGACGGACGCACTGGTCGGCTGATCGAAGGTCGCGACCCCGACGACTACGCGGCCGCGATCGCCGGAATCCTCGGCGACGACTCGCTGCGCGGGCGGATGTCGTTCGCCGCCGTCGAGCGGGCGCGCCGCTACACGTGGAGTTTCGCTGCTGCGCGTCTGCGTCGCTTGTATGGCGATCTCACGGTGCGCGAGTTGGTCACCTGTCGATGACCGACGCCTATGACGCCGGTCAGCTCGCCGATCTCGACCGTCGGATCGATGCGTGGCTCGCTGAGTTGGCCGCCGAACACGACCACATTCTCGCGATCGATCGCACCGACGATGGTGCGACACGGTGGTACGTGCGGATGCGCGGCGAGGACAAGGAGTTCACCACCGTCTGGCTCACGTTGGGGCAGCGGACTCTTCGGTACGAGACCTATGTGATGCCTGCGCCGGAGGAGAGCGCTGCGGAGTTGTACGAGCACCTGCTGCGCCGCAATGACGCGCTGGTCGGCGCACACTTCTCGATCGGGATCGAAGATGCGGTGTTCCTCCGCGGCGAGATGCCCGTTGTCCACGTCAGTCTGGCGGAACTCGATCGCGCGCTCGGAACGCTGTACGCGCAGGTCGAAAAGTGCTTCCAGGCGCTGCTGCGTATCGGATTTCGCAGTCGCTTTGCCTGAGCGCCATCGCGTTCGATCGATCCACGCCTTTTCCGTTCGCGTCCCGTCGTCGCCCACTGTCGGGTGTCCGGGTGGGTGCGCTCGGGGGAGTCGGTCCCACTCGCACCCATTCGGACAGCATGCACACCGGTCCGCAGGGTCGGCGATGAGCGAGCCGACCGTCTGCAGGTGCTTCGCTCATCGCGACACGGCCTGATCGGTCGGGATGATCCGAACTGCCGCCGCCGTCGCGGGGCTAAGTTGCGGCGCGTGGACGACGACAGCGCGCAGGTCGAATTGGCGATCATCGGTGGTGGGAACATGGGCGCAGCGTTGCTCGGTGGGCTCCTCGACTCGGGTGCGTTCGATGCCTCGGTGATCGCAGTGGTCGAGGTCGCTGCGGGTCGACGAGACGAATTGGCGTCTCAGTTCCCGGGGGTCCGTGTCGAGGTCGTGGTACCCCGTTGTGCGGGTGCCGTGATCGCCGTGAAGCCGGCCGACACACCCGCAGCGGCGTCGGCGGCCGGTGCGAGTGGGGCGGCCCGCGTGTTGTCGATTGCCGCAGGTGTCCGCCTTGCCACGATCGAGGCGGCCGTCGGTCGCGACGTCGCCGTTGTTCGAGCCATGCCCAATACCCCGGCGCTCGTCCGGCTCGGTGCCTGCGCGATCGCAGCGGGAACCAGCGCCGACGCCGACGATGTCGCGTGGGCTCGCCAGATCCTCGCGGCGGTTGGCACGGTCGACGAAGTCGACGAATCGGCCCTCGACGCGTTCACCGGCGTCGCCGGATCAGGACCCGCGTACGTCTTCCTCGTCGCCGAAGCGCTCATCGACGCCGCGGTCGCGGAAGGTCTCGAACCGGACATGGCCGAGCGTGTCGTGCGCCAACTGTTGCTCGGGTCGGCGACGCTGCTGGATCGCGATGGCGACCCGACGCGCTTGCGCGAGATGGTGACCTCGCCGAATGGAACGACTGCGGCCGGCCTCGATGCGCTTGCGGAGTGTGATCTGCGAGGGGCGTTCGGCGCGGCCGTTCGGGCGGCCACGAAACGCAGCAGCGAACTCGGCTGACCCCGTCGCCCGAATTCCGACCGAATGCATCAAGAATTTCATCGCTGTTTTTCCCATGTGCCACTTTTCACATGGCCTCGCGTGCCCTATGGTGAACCCCGTGGAGACGCGTCCGCCGGAAACGGCGGGCAGCGCCGACAGGGCTGGTGCCATCGGGGGGTTGGCACCGGCCCTTGTCGCGTCTGGGGCTCGGATCCGGGGGTCGTCGCTGTAGGTTCGCCGCATGGGCCGCCGCTACGAGACCGTCTCGTTCCTCTCCGACTTCGGCACCGCCGACGAGTTCGTCGGCGTGGTCCACTCGGTGATCCGCGACCTCGCACCGCACGCCCGCGTGATCGACCTCACCCACGGCGTGGCACCGTTCGATGTCCGTGCGGGTTCGCTCGCGCTCGCCCGGAGCATCAGTTACGTCGCATCGGGGGTCGTCCTCGCCGTCGTCGACCCCGGCGTCGCCACCACCCGCCGAGCGATCGCAGTCGAGGTGGCCGGTGGCGAGGGAGTGCTCGTCGGGCCCGACAACGGCCTGCTCGCCCCAGCGGTGGCGTTGGCGGGCGGCGCCGAACGCGCGGTCGAATTGACCGACACCACCTGGCACCTCCCCAGTCCCGGCGCCACATTTGCCGGGCGTGACGTGTTCGCACCGGCAGCCGCGCAACTCTGCAACGGCGTCGATCTCACTGCGCTCGGTGCATCGATCGACCCCGATCTGTTGTTGCCCGGGGTGGTCGCGCTGCCGCAGGCCGATGACGACACCGTCATTGCGCAGGTGCTGTGGGTCGACCGCTACGGCAACGCGCAGTTGAACGTCGGTCCGGATGATCTGCCCGACCGGTTCGGCGCACGCATCGACCTTCGGTTCAGTTCGCCGACCGATCCGACCGGTGGGGTACGGCGCAGCGCGTTGCGGGCGGGCGCGTATGCGGAACTCGGCGGTGGCACCGTGGGCCTGGTGCTCGACTCGTCCGGCCTGCTCGCGGTGTCGATGGATCAACGTTCGGCGGCCGAGGAACTCGGGCTGGACGTCGGCGATCAGGTGACCCTGACAGCCTCGGACGACGACGGCATCACCCAGCAGGTCACGCTGCGCCGCCAGCCCTGAGATCTGCCCGGCTCCCGCCGGATAGCCTCGACGCATGCGCCCCGCCACCACCTTGACGCTCGGATTGTTGCTCCTGGTCATCCTCGTCGCTGGGGTGATCTCGCTGGTCAACCTCTGACCGGTGACGATGCCGTAAGGAGTGCCAGTCGCCGCGTAACCCGAGTACCATTCGCGGGAGCGCAGCAATGGGCTGCGTAGGGGGACTCCGTGAATCTCGCGAACATCATCGACGGTCATGACGCCGACTCGGTTGCACTGATCTGGCGCAATCGCGTCACCACGTACGGCGAACTCCGCGAGCAGGTGGCGGCGTTCCGCGGCGGGCTCGCCGCCAGCGGGGTCGTCGCCGACGACCGAGTGGCGCTGATGGTCGGCAACTCGCCGCATTTCGTCATCGCCTACCTCGCGACGGTCGGACTTGGAGCTGTCGCAGTACCGCTCAACCCGGCGAGCCCCGGTCCCGAGCTGCAGTCCGAACTCGGTGTTGTCGCGCCGCGAGCGGTGGTCGTCGACCCGACCGGATCTGTGAACTGGTCGAACGTCGACCGCGCCGGTGTGCCATCGATCGAGGTCGTCGTCGTCACCGACGCGGCAGGTGCGACCGAAGGCGTGGTCGCCTTCGACGATCTCCTCGCCGCTGCACCGGTCGAGGTCGTCGATGTCGACGACTCGCAACTGGCGGCGCTGATGTTCACCAGTGGCACTGCAGGCTCGCCCCGCGCCGCGATGCTCACGCACGCCAACCTGCGGGCCAACCTCGATCAGAGTCGGTCTGCGCAGGGCCATATCAGCGCCGACGACGTCATCTACGGCGTGCTGCCGCTGTTCCACATCTTCGGACTGAACGTGGTGATCGGACTCGGGTTGTGCGTCGGCGCCTCCATCGTGTTGGTCCAGCGCTTCGACCCAGCCACTGCCGCGCAGTCGATCCGTGACCGAGGGGTCACGGTCATTCCGGGTGCTCCGGCGTTGTGGGGGGCGTTCGCCCATTTCGATGAGCTCGACGGCGACACGTTCTCGACGGTGCGACTCGGACTGTCCGGCGCCTCGCGGTTGCCCATCAGCGTGGCGCGCACCATGCAGGAACGCTTCGGCATCGAGATCCGCGAGGGCTACGGCCTCACCGAGGCATCCCCGATCGTGACCACCTCCACCGGCATCACGCCCCGATTCGGGTCGGTCGGTCGCGCCCTCGACGGCGTCGAGATCCGCCTGGTCAACTCCAGCGGTGATGCCCTCGTCGGCGACGTCGGTGAAGTCTGGGTGCGCGGCGAGAATGTGTTCGCCGGCTACTTCGGCGATCCCGAGGCAACCGCCGAGGTCCTCGACGCCGAGGGTTGGTTGCACACCGGCGACATGGCAACCACCGACGACGACGGCTACCTCTACCTCGTCGACCGGTCGAAGGACCTGATCATCGTGTCGGGGTTCAACGTGTTCCCCGCTGAGGTCGAAGAGATGCTCGCCACACACCCAGCCGTCGCTGAGTGTGCGGCCGTCGGCGTTGCGCACCCACACACGGGCGAGGCGGTCAAGGCCTACGTGGTGACCGCGCCGGGCTCGGATGTCGACGAAGAAATGCTGATCGAGTACTCGCTGGACCACCTTGCTCGGTACAAGTGCCCGAGCAAGGTCATCTTCGTCGACGCGCTACCCCGCAATGCGTCGGGCAAGCTCGTGCGTCGGAACCTCGACGACGCGCTCCGTGTCGGCGCTTTGTGAAAACGTGCACGAGCGCCCTAACGTGGTCGCACCATGGCAGGCCAACGCACACGACGGCGGATTCCCGAGGCAACTGTGGCTCGCCTGCCCGTGTATCTGAGGATTCTTTCCGAGCGGTTCGAGGCGGGCGTCACCAACATCTCGTCTGAGGAACTCGCCGAGTTCGCTGGTCTCAATGCCGCGAAGGTCCGCAAGGACCTGAGCTATCTCGGCAGTTACGGCACTCGCGGCGTCGGCTACGACGTCGAGTTCCTCGTGTATCAGATCCGACGTGAACTCGGCCTCACCCACGATTGGCCGGTCGTCATCGTCGGCGCCGGCAACCTGGGCCAAGCGCTTGCGGGCTACAACGGGTTCGGCGACCGCGGGTTCCCGGTTGGTGCCATCGTCGATGTCGATGACACCAAGGTCGGCTCGGTCGTGGGTGGCGTGCGGGTGCGCCATCTCGACGAGCTCGCGCAGGTGGTCCAGGCGCGCAAGATCTCGATCGGCGTCATCGCCACACCGGGCTCGGCCGCTCAGCAGGCGGCCGACGCGCTCGTCGCTGCCGGGGTCACCAGCTTGCTGAACTTCGCTCCTTGCGTCATCGGCGTGCCTCACGGTGTGAGCGTGCGCAAGGTCGATCTCGCCGTCGAGCTGCAGATCCTCAGCTACTACGAGCAGCGCCGGGCCACGGCGGCTCCGGCTTCCGGATTACGCGCGGTGCCCGGCGAGCCACGGCGCGGGGTCACGGCGTAGGCTGAGCGCGAATGTCCATTCTCGTCGTCGGCGTCAACCACCGCAGTGGTCCACTGGCGTTGCTCGAGCGCGTCACGATCCCGGCTGACGATCTCGCCAAGGCGGTCAGCGGGCTCGCCCAGCGTGACAACGTCCGCGAAGCGGTGGTGCTGTCCACCTGCAACCGCACCGAGGTGTATGTCGTCGCCGAACTGTTCCACGGCGCCTATGGCGACGTTCGTGATCTGCTGTGCGAGCTCGGCGACCTGGGCGTCGACGAACTCACCCCGCACCTGTACAGCCAGCACGACACCGCCGCGGTGACCCATCTGTTCGAGGTGTCCGCGGGGCTCGATTCGGCGGTGCTCGGTGAGGGCGAAATCCTGGGTCAGGTTCGCTCGGCGTGGGATGTCGCACAGCGCGAAGGTGCTGCTCGATCGACGCTGAATCAGCTGTTCCGGAGCGCGTTGGCAACCGGCAAACGGGCACGCAGCGAAACCGGCATCTCACGCGGCACCGCGTCGATCAGCCACGCAGCTGTCGAAATGATCTCCGATGTCGTCGGCGAACTCTCCGGACGACGGGTGTTGGTCATCGGCGCCGGATCGATGGGCGAGGGCGTTGCGGTCGCCCTGCGTCGAGCGGGTCGCGCCGAGATTCTCGTCGCCAACCGTACGGCCGATCGTGGATCGGCCCTCGCCGAACGCGTCGATGGCGTTGCCGTCGGCTTCGATCGTCTTCCCGAAGCCGTCGCCGCCGCTGACGTGATCATCGTTGGCACGGGAGCGGATCAGGCAGTGCTCACTCGCTCGCTGGTGGCCGATGCGCGTGCAAGGCGAGCCAGCACCCGTCCGCTGCACATCGTCGACATCGGTGTCCCACGGAACGTCGATCCGTCGGTCGGCGAACTCGCCGGGGTCACCTTGGCCGATCTCGACGATCTGCGCGATTGGGCCGATCGAGGGTTGTCGCATCGTGCTGCCGAGGCCGAACGCGTCCGAGTGATCGTTGGCGAGGAGGTCGAACAGTTCCTCGTCGACTCGACTGCCCGCCAGGCGGCCCCGCTCGTGGCCTCGATGCACGCTGCCGCCGAACGGGTCCGTCTCGCCGAGCTCGACCGGTTCGCTGCTCGGTTCGCCGAGCTCGACGACAGTCAGCGTGACGCCGTCGACTCGCTCACGAAGGCGATCATCGCGAAGCTGCTGCACGAGCCGTCGGTGCGGCTCAAGGGCCAAGCCGGCACGCCGCAGGGCGAGCGCAACGCGGCAGCGATGCGCGACCTCTTCGACCTCGGGTGACCACGCCGTGAGCCCGCAGGTGCCGCTGCGACTCGCCACCAGAGGTTCGCGTCAGGCCCTCGGGCAATCGCGTGCCGTCGCGTCGGCAATCACGTCGGCGACCGGTCGCGAGGTCGCGCTGGTCACCATCGAGACGACCGGCGACGTGCGCCTCGACGTCCCGCTCCATCAGATCGGCGGCCAGGGCGTCTTCGTCAAGGAAGTGCAGCGAGCGGTACTCGACGGGCGGGCCGACCTGGCGGTGCACTCCGCGAAGGATCTTCCGTCGGCGCCTGCCGACGGGCTCACTCTTGCGGCGTTCTGTGAGCGCCGAGACCCTCGCGACGCCCTCGTCGGGGTCGACCTCGCATCGCTCGCCGAAGGGTGCACCGTGGCGACCGGGTCGGTTCGCCGCCGCGCCCAGTTGCGCAGGGTGCGCCCCGACCTCCGGTTCGCCGAGCTGCGCGGCAACATCGACAGCCGACTCTCGAAGATCCCCGACGGCGGCGCGATTGTGATGGCCGTCGCAGCGCTCGACATCTTGGATCTCAACGATCGGATCGCAGGGATCCTCGCGGTCGACGAATTCGTCCCGGCCGTGGGCCAGGGATGCGTGGCCGTCGAGTGCCGAGCCGCCGACGAGGTCACGCACACCGTGCTCTCGGCGATTGATCATCCCATCACTCGCCACAGCGTCGAGGTCGAGCGAGCATTTCTGGCTGAACTCGGCAGTGGGTGCTCACTCCCCGTCGGAGCCCACGTCGCTGGGAACACGCTGTGGACGTTCCTGGCCGACCTCGACACCGGGGTGTCGGTCTCCGACGAGATCGAACTCCCGGGCGGCCCCGCCGACCTCGAGATCGCCCGCATGGCAGCGCACGCCGCACGGCGCGCGTTGCCGTGAATGGTGTAGGCGAGTGACCCGTCCGCTGGACGGTTGCCGTGTGCTGGTCACGCGGGAGCGCCCGGGGGAGCTCGCGGCGAAGCTCACCGAGCGCGGTGCGACGGTGATCCACGTTCCGCTGATCTCCGTCGCTGAGCCCAGCGACGGGGGTGCCGCGTTGAACGAGGCGCTGTCGAACCTGGCGGCGTTCGACTGGCTCGTGGTCACGTCGCCGGCTGGTTCCGAACGGGTCGCCGATGCGGCAACCGCCGAACCTGGCGTGCGTCTCGCCGCCGTCGGCACCGCCACTGCCGGCGTGCTGGAACGCCGGACCGGCCGACCGGTCGACCTTGCGCCGGCGGTGCAGCGTGCCCAGGCGCTAGCGGCCGCATTCGTCGCTCAGGCCTCATCGCCACAACGGGTGCTGATCGCCCAGGCCGACATCGCAGCGCCGACAGTTGCCGAGGAACTCCGCCGTGCAGGGCACGAGGTCACCGTCGTCACGGCCTACCGAACCGTCAGACTCGAGCCGGATCCGGCAGCGATCAGCGACGCCGACGCCGTGCTATTCGCGAGCGGCTCGGCGGTCGAAGGCTGGTGCAGCGTGTTCGGAACCAGTGCCCCGCCGTTCGTCGTTGCCATCGGCCCGACGACGGCCGCGATCGCCCACCGATTCGGGCTCAAGGTGTCGGCCATTGCGGCCGATCACTCTCTTGACGGACTTGTGACCGCACTCGAACGTCTGCTGAGCGAATCCCGATGAGCGGCGTTGCGGACATGCGCCGTGTCCGGAATTGACGCAGACCTGCCAGAATTGGTGCCAGTTCGAAGATGAGACACAAGGTGAGGAGCGAGGTGACCGAACGCAGCGGGCGTCGACGCGTCGTCGGTGCTCTGTCAGGTGCCCTGTGCGCCGGGTTCGTCCTGAGCGCCAGCGCGGTCGACGCGCGCCCGATCGTCATGCTCGACCAAGTGGACCTCGGTGGTCCCGTTGCCACGATCGCCCCGGGCGATCAAGCGCTCGGATCTCGAGCCACGGTGTCCGGCGACGGCCGATTCGTGGCCTACGAGGGACGACCGGGTGCTGGCGACCCGGCTGTCGCTGCGATCGATACGCGCACCTCGACGGTGTACCTCACCGATCGCGAGACGGCGACGACCACCGAAGTGACCGTTGTTCCGGCCGGCCTCCGACCCGGGAATTCGATCCACCCCGTGTTGTCCGGTGACGGATGCAGCATCGTCGTCGTGACCGAACTGGCCCTCGATGTCTTCCGCGACGACGACACCGGGCTGCGCTGGGACGTGTATCGACAGCGGCTCGAACCCTGCGGCGGTACGCCGGGCGACTGGGAACTGGTGTCGAGCCACGCAGATGGCTCAGCGATCGCACGCGACGACGTGGACATCGACGATCCGCCGGCGGTGTCTCGCGCCGGCAACGCGATTGCGTTCACGCACCCGGCCTCGCAACTCCTCGACGGCGACGGGATCACCACGGTCAGCCTCGTCGATCTGGGACAACCGATCGGCAGCCCGGACCGTTCGCGGCCCGTGGCCGGCATGCCGATCGTCTCCCCGGACACCCAGTACGTTCACGCCGGCATCGATCAACCGGCGATCTCCGGCGATGGTCGGTTTGTCGCCTATCGCTCTGACGCCGCCTCCACCGACGCAGTTCCCGGCTGGGGCTACGGCGCAGTCGAGGGCGGTCCTGCGACACCGCAGGTCTTCGTGTGGGACCGTGCGCAGGCCGATCCGTTCGAGGCCGTCAAGCTGGTGTCGAAGCGTGTCGATGGGCTCCCGACGATGACCGGCGCCGCTGAGCCTGGGCTGTCGCGAGATGGCCGGGCCGTGGCCTTCACGAGCAGCGACGTCGGTCTGGTTCCGGCGGTCTTTCCGCCCTGCGGTGACGGATGCCCTGCCCAGGTGTACCACCTCGACCGCGACATCGACGTCAACGGACGCTACGACGAGGCGGACCGTACCGAGATGACACTGGTGAGCAGCGAGCCGGAGACCTCGCCGGTCGTCGCCGGAACCGCACCCTCGTCACAGCCGTCGATCAGCGCCGACGGCCACCTGGTCGCGTTCGTCACCAAGGCCACGAACCTCCAGGTGGTCAAGGCCGCCGGCGGCGGTGCCGCCGGCGACGGCGATCTACTCATCGCCGACGTCGCGCGAAACACGTTGCGTCGGGTGACCATGATCGACGGAGGCGTTCGGCCGGCCGTCGGCGCCCACTCGGGCCCGCAGCTCAGCGACACTGGACGCACGGTGGTGTTCGACTCGTTGGCCGCAGCCCAACTGGTTCCCGGCAGCCCTGCGGGCCGTCAGGTCGTCACCACGGTGAGCCCGCCCACACTGTCGCTCGCCGAGGGCGATCTCGGGACCACCCTGGTGGGGTTCACGAGCGACGAATGGTACGTCGCTGTCAACAACGACGGTCCCACCACGTTCACCCCCTCCTCCGTTTCGGTGTCCGATGGCCGCTTCCGGGTCAATCAGGAACAGAGCACGTGTGCGCTTGGTGTGCCGGTGCCTCCCGGCGGCGACTGCACGGTTCGCCTCACGTTCACGCCGAGTGCGCCGGGCCCGGTCACGGCGAAGCTCACCGTCGCCGAGAGCGGTTTCCAAGCTGTCTCGGTGTCGACAACGGTCCGTGGCTCTGGCGGCGATCCGATGCTGCGCACCACTCCGGCCGGTCAAGCGCTCGGCTCGGTCGTCGTCGGGCAGTCCGGCTCCGAGTTCCTCTTCGATGTCGAGAACATCTCGTTCCTGCCGACATCAGTGGCATCGGTTCGCGTCGTCGGCCCCCACCCGTTCGACTTCGTGATCTCGTCGAACAGTTGCGAACGACGTTCGTTGAACCCTCGTTCGACATGCTCGATCGGCGTGACCTTCGCCCCGACAGCGGCCGGGCAACGCTCGGCAGTGATCGAAGTGGCGACGCCGACCGGGCAGTACACCGTGATGGTGCCCGATGGTCTGGGTCGCTACGAACCGAACTTCGTCCTGGACCGCGCCGAGGTCGACGCCGGCCGCGAGTTCGGAATCGGCGGTAACGGGTTCCCGCCATCGACGCCCGTGGCCATCCTGTTCGGCGACGATCCCTCGAGCCGGGTCGACATCGTCACCAATGCCGAGGGTGCGTTCCTCATGTCGATTCCGACACGCAGCAGCGAACGCGGCGGCAACCGAACGGTCGTGGCGCAGGCCGCCGACGGCACGACGGCATCGGCCCCGCTCCTGGTCGTCGAACAGCCCACGGCGATGACCGGCATGCCCGGCTTCGGACTCGGCGGCTGACCCGAAGCTCAGCCGGTCTCGCCGGCGACGCTGAGCCCGGTGAGGTTCAGCGCCGTGGTACACGTCGATCGGCTCGTGTCACCGATCTCGTCGCAGCGCACGGAGAACGTGACGTTGTCGCCGGCGTCGAGTCTGATCGGCGTGATGCGCGGCTCGAAGTACGACCCTCGTACGTCCTCCAACGACCAGATGAACATGGGCTCGCTGTTGACCAGCAGCGTTGCGACGCCGCGGTCGTCGTACGGGTTCTCGACACGGATGTCGGTCATGTCGAACACCGCGCCGGCCGCGAGCGTGATCGATTGATCGGCAGTCTGTGTGAGTGGAGCGTCGACGGCGAGGCGGAAGAAGGTGGAGGTGCCGACGGCCTCTACGGCGTCGCCTTCGGGCGGTGTCGTCGAAGGTGTGGTGATGTCCGGGTCGCCTGCGCCTGACGGTGTCGATGATTCGAGCTCGCTGACCACGCTGTCGACCTGCTCGGCAGCTGCATCCTCGATCGCGGGTTTGACCACGGCGAACCATGCGAGTACGGCTGCTGCGGCGAGCCCGACGACGGCTGCGATTCGACCGAGTGCTGCACCAGGAATCGTGGGCGACTGGACCAGTGACATCGGCGACACCACCGGAGGAAGTCCCTGCCGGCCCGCTTCGACCTCGAAGTCGAGCGTGCGTGTCGATCGTCGGAATCCGCCACGGTTGGCACGCGCCTTGAGCCGGACCAGCGTGGCTGCACCCGGGCCGACACCGACGGCTGGCGGGTCGAAGTCGCCGTCGACGCGCTCGGACGGATCGACCAGGTGGAGTCGGCAGCTGGCCACCGTGTTGCCGTGGTTCTCGACCATGAATTCGTAGGTGGCCCGGTGACGGGTGCGTTGGATCGGTTGCAGCGCCACGATCCGACAATCGTCGAATGATTCGATCACCAGGGTTGCCTCGGCGACCACGGCGTCGTCGGAGTCGCCGAGCGGGATCACCCGGATCGCAATCGCCGTCGGCCCCGCAGTGGTCGATGAGAGCGCGGGCGGGGAGATCGTCACGTCGATCACATCCTGCGACCCCCCGAAAAGTGTCAGGTTGCCAGGCGTGATCGCCGTCCAGCTGGCGGTGAGGCCCGCCGGCACGATCGTGTACGACTCGGTCTCGTCACCCAGATTGTGGACGGTGAGCGGCAGCGTCAGAGCACCGCCCGGAGCGAGGGACAGCTCGTCGTTGGAGAACCATGCGTGGACGGACACGTCGAGCACGCTACCGCGTGGCCGGTCGGCGAACTCGGCGCTGCAGAGTGCCACCGTTAGGCTCGGCATCGTGCCCAGCCCCGAGATGCTGACCCCCATGGTTCGTCCGCGCCGCCTTCGTCGGACTCGTGCAATGCGTGAACTCGTCGCGGAGCACCATGTCCGGGTCAACGACCTGGTGGCGCCGCTGTTCGTGCGTGAGGGCATCGACGAACCTCGGCCGATTGCCTCACTGCCGGGCGTGGTCCAACACACCTCGACGTCGTTGCGAGCCGAGGTCGCTGCGTTGGCCGAACTCGGTGTGCGTGCGGTGATCCTGTTCGGCGTGCCGGCTTCGAAGGACGCCACGGGGAGTGGCGCGTACGACCCGGCCGGCATCGTGCAGGTGGCGTTGCGCGACCTGCGTGACGACCTCGGCGACGACGTCGTCGTGATGGCCGACCTGTGCGTCGACGAGTACACCGACCACGGCCACTGCGGCATCGTCGCCGCCGACGGCACGGTCGACAATGACGCGACGCTCGAAATCTACGCGAGGGCTGCGCTTGCCCAGGCCGAAGCCGGCGCTCAAGTCGTTGCTCCGAGCGGCATGATGGACGGCCAGGTCGCGGTGATTCGCGAGGCGCTCGACAGTGCCGGTTTCGCCGACGTCGCAGTGATGGCCTACGCGGCGAAATTTGCCAGCGCCCTCTACGGGCCGTTCCGCGACGCCGTCGATGTGTCGATCGCCGGGGGCGGCGACCGCAAGGGCTATCAGCAGGACTTCCGCAATGCCCGCGAGGCGCAATTCGAGATCGAACTCGATGTCGCCGAAGGTGCCGACATCGTGATGGTGAAGCCGGCGCTCGCGTATCTCGACGTCATCGCCGAGGCATCGGCCCGAGTCGATGTCCCTCTGGCGGCCTATCACGTCAGCGGCGAGTACGCGATGATCCATGCCGCCGCCGAGCGTGGGTGGATCGACGGCGACGCCGTCGCTCTCGAGCACCTCACTGCGATCAAGCGCGCCGGCGCCGACATCGTGCTCACCTACTTCGCTCGATGGTTCGCCGAGTCCGTGGCGAACGGCCGGATCGCATCGTGACGCTCGCAGCGGCGGGCGGCATCGCTCCATGTGACCCGGTGTCGTGCGAACGCGCCGGATGCACCCCCACGGTGTGCACCGGCGCCGGTGTGGCGTCGAATGCGGTGTTGTTCGAACGTTCTCGTCGAGCGATCCCCGGCGGCGTGAATTCGTCGATCCGGGCGTTCAAGGCGGTCGGCGGCGAGCCCTATGTCGTGGCCAGGGCATCGGGTGCCACGATCACGGACGTCGAAGGCGCCACCTACTACGACCTCGTCCAGAGCTATGGCGCCGTCATCTTGGGTCATGCCCATCCGGCGGTCACCGCAGCCGTTTCAGCGGCCGTCGTCGATGGTACGTCATACGGTGCTCCGACGCCTCGCGAGATGAAGCTCGCCGAGGCGATCGCCGACCGGGTGCCGAGCTGCGAACAGGTGCGGCTGATGAACTCCGGCACCGAGGCCACCAGCACGGCGATCCGACTCGCCCGCGGCGTCACGGGACGCGCCCGGATCGTCACGTTCGCAGGCAACTTCCACGGCGCCACCGACGCCTTGTTGGTCGCCGGTGGGAGTGGCGTCGCCACGCTCGGGCTCCCTGGCACCGCAGGTGTCCCGGACGCAGCGGTGGCCAACACCATCGTGGCGCCGTACAACGTCGTTCCAGAACTCGACGACCGCGTTGGCGCCGTCATCGTCGAACCGGTCGCTGCGAACATGGGTGTCGTCGCCCCGGCGCCGGGGTTCCTCGAGGGGCTACGGGCCGAATGCGATCGTGTCGGCGCGCTGCTGATCTTCGACGAGGTCATCACGGGGTTTCGTCTGGGCGTGGGCGGCGCGCAGGCTCGCTTCGACGTTCGTCCGGACATCACCTGCTTCGGCAAGGTGATTGGCGGCGGACTGCCGATCGGAGCGATCGGCGGTCCCGTGGCCGTGATGGAGCACCTGTCGCCGATCGGCCCGGTGTTCCACGCCGGCACGCTGTCGGGCAACCCGATCGCCACAGCAGCAGGACTGGCCGCGCTCGACAACCTGACGCCCGACGTGTACATCGAGTTGATGGCGCGAGCCCGCCATCTCTCGGCGTTGTTGCGCGACGCCTGCGAATCAGCCGGGTTCGATGCGGCGTTCCCGGTCGTCGGCACGCTGCTGGGCATCGTGTGCGGGTCCGAGGCGGGCACCGTGACGAACTTCGACGATGCCAAGCGGACCGACGAGGCCGCCTATGCCGCCTTCTTCCGGGCGATGCTCGCCGAAGGGGTCGCACTGGCACCCGGAGCGTACGAAGCGCTGTTCGTCGGCCTCGGCCACACCGATCAGGTGCTCGAAGCGATCGGCGAGGCCGCCCACCGGGCCGCCGCCGCAGCTCGGGCCGATCTCGCTACCTTGGAGACGTGAGGCAGATCTTCAACTGGCGGCTCGTCGCGGCGCTTGCGGCGCTTGCGGCATTGGCCTTGCTGGCGCGGGCGATCCTGACCGATGACGCCTCGATCGAGGCCGTGATCGAACCAGAGGTGATCGAACGACGGATCGACCTGATCGAACCGATCCAGTCGGCAACGCAATCGGCGACGTTCGCAGTGGCGCCGTCGGGTGTCACGACGGGCTTTCTCGATCTGGCGGTCGATGCCGAACGGGTCGTGCGCATCGTGCCCGGCACGCTCGGCGAGATCGACTGCGACGAACTCGATGTCTCGAACCGCTGCGCCATTTTCGCCGACATGCTCGGCGATGCGGTGGTGTGGTTCGCCATCCTTCCGCAGGCGCCTCGTGCGACGGTCGAACTGGCGCCGATCATCGACCTGAACGACGGCCTCGCGGTGTTCGAGAGCGGTTGGCGGATCCCGTATGCACCGGTGATCGAACGCGAGTGTGGAGGCGAGGACATCCCGACGTTCAGCGATTTCCTTCGCCGTTTCGGCCCCGACAGCGTCACGATCGTCGACCTCGAGTCTCGTCAGGTCACCGCCGTGCGCTGCGGCGAGGCGGTCGACGGTTGATGGCGTTCAGCTGACAATGGCGTGCGCGGCGGCCAGGCCGGAGTTGTGTGCTGCTTCGACTCGCGGACCGTCGAAGGCATCGCCGGCGAGAACGACGGCGCCTCCGTTCGCGATCCAGCACGGCTCGGGCCACGACGTCCGCGGCGTGGCGAACCGCCACTTCTTCACCTGAGCCTCGATCACGGTCGCGTGCCCGAGCCATGGCCCGATCAGATCGATCAGGGCGGTGCGCAGCATGTCGGCATCGTCGTCCCAGTGCGCCTCGCTCCACGCCGCCGATGCGTGCACGGTGATCGCCGGCGTGTCGCTGACCCCTTTTGCCACGTTGTCGGAGATGAAGCTCAGCTCCGGGGCCGGCCCTTGGAGGCCGCCGGGGTCGGCGATCGCTGGTGCCCGATCGAGGGTCACCAGCAGGGCGATCGTTCGGTCGTACTCGGTTCGCATCAACCCCTGATCGAGGTGGATTCCTGAGTCGGCGAGGAGCGCGAAGGCCTGCGGGAGCGGCGTGGTCACGATCACTGCGTCCGCTTCATGTGCGGTGCCGTCGTCGATCGCGACCTCCCAGGCGGCGCCCGAGTCGGAGGCGGCCGGTCGAATACCGAATGCCATCGTGGAACAGCGGACGTCGAGCCCGACGGCGAGATCCTTGGCCAACGAGTTCATGCCGGACATGGCCACGTAGCGGGGATGGCCGTCGTCGGAGGTGAATCCGTGTGACCAGACACCGACGAGCCCACGTTCGACCCAGTCGTCGACCTGGCGTCGGAACGCCGGCGTACGCACCGTGAAGAACTGTGCGCCATGGTCGACCGTGGCGGTGCCGATTCGACGAGTCGCCAGCCGACCTCCGGGTGACCGGCCCTTGTCGACCAGGACGACGTCGGCTCCGGCCTCGACAAGACGCCGCCCGGCCACGAGTCCACAGATCCCGGCACCGACCACGACGACTCGCATGCGCAGGGTCTAGTGGCCTCAGCCGGCGAGCGCTGCGTCGAGCTCGTCGTGCTCGGCGCGACGAGCCTGGTACGCCCGCTCGGCACGACCGAGGAATTCCAGCAGCACCCGGTTGAACGTCGTGGCGTGCTCGACCATGAACCCGTGCGCGGCCCCGCTGATCACGACGAGCTCCGCGGTCGGGATCGTGGCGGCGAGGTCCTCGCTGTCGCCCCTCGGTGTCAGGATGTCCTGGTTGCCCACCATCACGAGCGTGGGGACGTCGATGGTTGGCAAGCGCTCGATCAGCTCCTGGTGGGACTCACCCGCGGCCAGGATGGCGTCGCACTGTGCCGCGAACGCGTGTGCCGGCCCGCCGAGAGCGAGCGGGCCGAGCCAGCCGATCGCGGGCAGGAGTCGGCGGAACGAGCGCGGACCGATCATCCAGCGGGCCGCGTCCGATCCCATCGAACCGATGCCCCGCTCGAGCGCGGTGTCGCGCCAGCTGGCCAGCAGCTCCTCGCGCCACGGATGGTTGCGCCCCGCCGTGCACGCCAACGTGATCGAACGCGTGCGTTCGGGGTACTTGACCGCGATGATCTGGCTGATCGCGCCACCCATCGACGCACCGACCACGTGGGCCGTCTCCTCGCCGGCATGGTCGAGCACCGCAATCGCATCGTCGGCCATCTGTTCGAGCGAGTACGTCCCGTGGGGTTTGTCGCTGCGGCCGGCGCCACGATTGTCGAGGGCGATGCCCCTATACCAGGGGGCGGTGGCGAGCCGTTGGAGGTTCCAACCACTCTTGTCGGCACCGAGTCCCTGAATGAACAGGATCGGCGCACCGTTCGGACGACCGGTGACCCGGTAGTGGATTCGGATGCCGTCGGTACTGCGGACATAGGTCATGAGGCACCTCCGACACCGCGCAGCGGCAGCCAGTCGACGGGTGTGCCGGTGCGGAGATCGCCGAGCTCCAAGAGCAGCAACTCGATGTCGCAGCCGACCTGGTCGGCGAGTTCGAGTTCGCTGAGGGGACCGCGACGCCGCCGTGGCGGGCGCGACGCCACGCCGATCTCGAGCCGTGCCGCACGCCCGATCGGGTTCGATGACGTGGCCGCCGGAAACACCTGGACGCCGGCCGCGAGGGCGCCGCCGATGAGTGCGTGATCGACCCGGCCGACCTTGCGGAGCCGTTCGTTGTGCGCGGCCCCCATGATCACGAGTTGACCTGCTGCGAGTGCTCCGGCCACTTCGTCGGGGTGGTCGAGCAGCCCACCGATCCGGCGCATGAACGCACCGACCGGTGCGGTGTCGGGCCGGCCGACGAATCGAACCGGGCGGTCGACGACCTCGCTGAGCGCCAACGCGGCGTAGACGGGAGCCAGCGCAAAGGCGCGAGCGTTGACGACGATCAGCGCTCCCTTGCGCCGTGGGAGTCGCTGGTCGCCGCCGACCGTGACGTCCCACCGAAGCCGGGAGGCGGTGATGATCGTGCGGACGAGGCCCGGATCGCGGCCCCAGTCGTCGACGACGCCTGGCTGTTCGTCGGTGAACCGGATGACCGACGAACCGACATCGGTCGCGGCGCGGGAGACCGCTGCGCCGGCTCGAGCGGCGGTGTCACGAATCGGGAAGTTCACGACGCGTCCGAGGGTCGAGGTCATCAGGCCACCTGTACTCGTGCGGGTTGATGGATGATGCTCGGCCAGTGGTACAGCCGGTCGATCACGTCGACCGTGCCGTGCTCGGGCATGACGCCGAGAAGGTCGCGCATCCGGCTGTTGTCGGCCAGGCGTCCGCGATGCAGCGCCTCGGACACGTGGTCGGGGATCGGGGCGCCGAGCAGAAAGCTGAGGGCACGCGCCACTCGCCAGTCGGGTCCGACGAGCGGTATCGGGATCCGACGGCCCCGACGGGCGGCTTGTAACGCCGTGATCGCGCCGGAGGCGACCACGTTGACCGGCTCGGCGAGCCCAACGCGGGCTGCAGCAACGATTGCCCGTGCTGCATCTCGATCTTCGATCACCGCGAACGGCGGATCGGCGAGCACGCTGAACGGCACGCCTGGTTGACGCAGCAGCCTCCCGAGCGGTGACGGCACGTGGGGGCCGAGCACCGGGGCGAGACGAACCGCTCCCACGGTGACACCCACCCGTTCACCGACCTTCGACGCGGTCTGTTCGATCGCTGCAACGGTGCGTCCCCAGTCGCTCGTGGGGGCGATCGGGGCCGATTCGTTGGGCCGTGTGAGGGCACCGCGGCCTCGCCCGTAGATCTCGATTCCGCTCCGCACGACCACGTGTTCGAGGGCCGCGCACTCGGCAGCAGCACCCAGAATCGAGGTTGCCGCTTGATCGGTCAACGTTGCAGCGGCACTCGGCGCAGCGCGTGCATCGGGCTCCCAAACACCCACGTGGACGAGTACGTGCGGGTTGAAGCGGGCGACGGTGTCGACGATTCGATCGTGCTCGTCGGGATGAATTCGGTGAAAGACCGTACGATGCAGGCGGTGCCGAGGCGGATCGGCGTCGATACCCGACAGATCCCCGACCCATGACTCGCTCTCGAGTAAGCCAGCGATCGTGGTGCCGAGTTCCCCACCCACACCACTGACGAAGACCCGTTTACCACTCATCACCATGAACGCTAGTCCCACGAGACGCCAGCTGATCGGTTCGCCAGCCTCACACGGTGAGGGGCTCGACGCGGTCAAGTCGGTCCAAACCGGCGCCGATGACTCTCACATGGCACACGAGCGCGATCCTCGTTCGAGCCGTCGCGGGTTCCTGGGCGCGATGCTGGGTGCTGCGTGCGCCTGCGGGCTGGCAGCGACGGCGTCGCCGCGTGCACGTGCCCAGGGGTCGATTGCCCGTCTCGACGAACCTGGCACGGCGTTGGAAACCGCGGAACGCCTGGCGCTGCGCACGCCACCGGTTCCCGAGGGCAAGCTGTTGTTCCCGGTGTCGGCTGCATCCGACTGCTATGTCCTCGACAACTTCGGTGACGCACGTGGTTCGACCCGCCTCCACGAAGGCGTCGACATCATGGGGTCGGCAGGTTTCCCGGTGTTCGCCGTGGCCAACGGAGTGCTCACCCAGCGCTACACCAACACCGGCACGGCCGGGTGGGGCTGGACGCTGTTCGACGCCTCGACGCGGACGACGTACAAGTACTTCCACCTCGCCGAGGATCCCGTCGGCCTCGTTGAGGGCAGTTCGGTGACGGCTGGACAGACGATTGGCTACGTGGGCAAGAGCGGTACGTTCGGCGAGAACAACTACCACCTGCACTTCGAGGTGCGCCCGAACAATGTCGCCATCGATCCGCTGCCGTTGCTCGTGGTCGACCGCGACGCCTGTGGCGTGTCGCCGCCGCTGCGGGCCTGAGCCGTTGGTTGCTCAGTCGATCAGCGAAGCGTGTCGGCGCGCAGAATGATTTCGCGCGCGAACGGATCGAGCTGGCGGCCGGCGATGCGTTCGGTGACCTGGATCGCCTGCGTCGGCTCCTCGACGAGCCCCGCCCACCGGATGTAGCCACCCATGATCCCGATGATGCGGTCGCCGACCTCGTCGCCATGGACGAGCACCTTCGTGCCGTGCTTGAGGAGTTCGCGGATCTCGGTGTACAACGCCGTCAGATACTGATCGGTGTGCTCGGCATTGAACGGGCGGTGCCGGTACGGAAGCTGCAGTTCGTCGTAGTTGTGCAGGTTGTGCGGCGCAATGATGATCGAGATCACGCAGCCGAAGCCGTTTTCACGCAACCAGATGATCTCTTCCTGGCGCCGTACCCGGCGGTGGCTGTCACCGACGCCCCCAGGGCGCTCGCAGATTGCCAGCTTGTCCTTGAGGATCCACGTGAAATTCCGTGGCGTGATGCCAAGTGCCCACTTCCCACGAAGACGAGGTGGCATCAGTGGGCAGCTTCTGGACGTACGCAACTTGACATGACGGGTGGCCAGGCTACCGCTTCGGTGCTGGCGTCGTGACAAGGACCAGTCGGTTGCTGCGTCGTTCGATGCGTCGTCCTCCGGAGAGTTCGCACGCGGACGTCGCACCGCTGGCGACGGCGAGCACTCGTCGCACCGTGTCGGCGTCGGGCGGGTATCCGTCGTGTTGCAGCCACTGCCGGATCGCCCGTGAACCGAGCACGCTGGGCGCGGTGCACAGCGCGTCGGCATCGGTCGGGTCGATGCCGGCGGCGAGCTCGTCGAGGAACTGGTCGTCGGCGCGCAGCAGGTCGGCGGTGCGCGCGAGGAGCACGGTCACATCGCGCTCAGCGATGTCGTCGAGCAGCGGCACCAACTCGTGGCGGACCCGGTTGCGCCGGAAGCGAGGGTCGTCGTTGCTGGGGTCGTCGGCGACCACGAGGCCGAGTTGGGTGCACAGCATGCGGGTCTCGGCTCGCCGCAGCGCCAGGATCGGGTGACGTCGACCCGGACCGATCGCTCCGAGACCAGTCGCACCGGTCCCGCGCAGGAGTGCGAGGAGGACGGTTTCTGCCTGATCGTCGGCCGTGTGGCCCATCATCGCGTCGGGTCCGAGTGCCGCGTGGCGGGCGCTCCGTGCCCGTGCCTCGAGATTCGGCCCGGCGCCGACGTCGACGTGGGCGACCCGGAAGCTCGCACCGAGGCCGGCCGCGATGGTACGAGCGATGTCGACGTCGTCGTCGGCCGAGGGCCGCAGGCCGTGGTGGACGTGAACAGCAGCGACGTCGCATCCCGCTGCAACCGCGAGTGCGACCAGCGCCGCGGAATCAGCGCCCCCCGAAAGGCCACACGTGACGACGGTGCCCGGCGGCGGAAATGTGCACCGCAGGAGGAGGTCGGCGGACTCGTTCAGCGCAACGCCTCGGTCGGCGACCCCTAGAGGTCGGTGTGGTGGTGCGACTGCTGCGCCCTGCTGGGGTACTGCTTGGCTCGGACGAAGGCCACGTAGGACGCGATGAGCGCCACGACCGAGATGACAGCGAGGAGTACGAGGGCGATACCGATCCACCAGTGCCAGACGTTGGCTGCGAGCATGTCGTGAGGCTAACCCGCGGTGTCGGAATCGGGCGAAACCGTCAACCGATCTTGCCGTCGCCGTCCAAATCGGTGCCGAAGCATCGCTCGATCTTGCCGAGCAGCTCGGGGGGCATCTCGTCGTTGTTGCACTTCTGGGCGACCACGATCTTGAGTTCGGCGTGGAAGTCGAACGCGCCCAGGCAGTCCATGCAGCCCTCGAGGTGGTGGCGAATCGCTGCGTGCTGCTGATCGGACAACTCGCCGTCGAGGAACACATCGAGCTCCTGCAACGTCTGCGCGCAGTCGGAGATCACCGGCTGGTCGGTCGTGGTCGCATCGTCGCTCATCGTCCGCTGTCCTGTTCGAAGGTGCCGTCGGCCGTCGCTGCGGTGTGGGCAGAGACGAGCCCCCGTTCGAGGGCAAACTCGTACAACGCCTTCTGCATCGCTTTTCTTCCCCGGTGCAGCCGCGACATCACGGTGCCGATCGGAATGTCGAGCATTTCGGCGATCTCCTTGTAGGCGAACCCTTCGACGTCGGCCAGGATCACGGGCAGCCGGAAGTTGTCCGGGAGATCCTCGAGCGCCTGCTTCACCTCGTCGTCGGGGAGCAGCTCCATCAGCGACTCCTCCGCAGAACGGCCCACGCTCGCATCTTGAAGTGCGCCGATGTTCTTGTACAGATACAGGTCCTCGAACTCGCCGAGTTCGGTCTCGTCGGGTCGGCGTTGTTTCGCCCGATACGAGTTGATGTACGTGTTGGTCATGATCCGGAACAGCCAGGCCCGCAGGTTCGTGCCCTCGTTGAACGTGTGATAGCTCCGGTAGGCCTTCAGATAGGTCTCTTGCACGAGGTCTTCGGCGTCGCTGCGATTTCGGGTCATGCGCAACGCACCCGAGTAGAGCTGCGGTGCGTACTGCATTGCCTCGTCGGCGAACGTTGCCTGGTCGGCCATGTTCGCGACTGTACCTGTCTGCTCGTCGGGTCGAGCGGCGTCCGGTGGGCGGTTGTCAGTTCGTTTCGGACTCGGCTTCGGCGTCGAGTCGTTCGACGACGTCGTCGATCGAGCCGATCAATCGGTCCAACAGGTCCGCGAGCTGCGCCCGTTCGCTCGGATCGAACTCGCTCAGGATGTGCATCATTGCCGTCGATCGGCGCGCCGCAACGGTGTCGTGGCGGAGGCGGCCTTCCTCGGTGATGCGGACCAGCACGACGCGGCCATCCTCCGGCGATGCGAAGCGTTCGACGAGCCCGTCGTTCTCCAAGCGTTGTACCGCCCGCGTCGCGGTCGATGGTTCGACGCGCAGTCGGGCGGCGAGCTCCTTCATGGGGCGGTCGTTTCGCCGGGTGAGCAGATCGAGCGCGTCCATCTGGCCCTGTTCGAGCTGCTTCTCGGTGCCGAACAGGTACGACCGCAGCGCCGATGCGGCGGCACCTCGACGGAGTTCGATCCATGCTCGGCCGATGCGGCGCGCGTGCTCTCGGTCGGTGCGGTTGCGGAAGTCGACGGTGCTGGTTCCGGTGGCTGACCTGGGCATGTGCGTTTGTACGCTAACCAGCCATGGTCGACGGCGACGGAGCGGACGAACGACCGATCGAGCCCCCTCTTGCCGACCCATCTGACCCGACGGCGCTCGAGGCACTCCGACCGCTGGCGACGATCGAGGTCGCCGTCTCACCGTCGTTGTCACATCGGGAGGTGTACACCTCGCGGGGCTTGCTGACGGTGTTCCGGCACCGGCCGCCCGAGGCCATGTCGTCGAGCGCTGCGATCGTGGCCTGTGGTGGCGCGATGGGTGGAGTGCTCGGCCCGGGCCGTGGGTTGTATCAGCGCCTTGGCGAACGATGGGCCGAGCGCGGCGTCGAGTTCGTCCGCGTCGGCTACCGCGAGCCGAACAACCTCGATCTGTGCGCACACGATCTCGCGTGCGGCGTGGAACTCGCTCGCGATGGCGGCGCCGACCGTGTGGTCGTTATGGGGCACAGCTTCGGTGGTGCCGTTGCGGTTCGTACCGCGGTGATCATGCCGGTGTCGGTTGCTGGTGTGGTCACCTTCGCCACCCAGTCGGCCGGGTGCGAGGTCGCCGGGGCGTTGGCCGGCAGGCCGTTGCTGTTGTTCCACGGCGATCGCGACGAGCTGCTTCCGTCCGAAGCGAGCCGCGTCGTGGCGGCGATCGCCGGGCACGGCGACGTCGAGATCCTGCCCGGTGACGGCCACCTGCTGTCCAAGAGCGACGACGCCATCACCGAACGCCTCGACGCCTGGCTCCCCGAGGTGCTTCACCTCTGAGGTGCGATGAGCGACATCGCCGTATGCGGTTGTTTGGCTCATCGCGGGGAGATTGGGGCCGGTCGCGATGAGCGAGTCCGCCGTATGCGGTTGTTTGGCTCATCGCGGGGAATTCGCGGGGAGATTGGGTCCGGTTACTGCTGGGACATCAGGTGCTGCATCTCGGCCTCGTCGTGGAGCATTCCCTCGCCAGAGAGGTCGTAGGTGACGCGGTGGATCGCGCCGGTGAATCGGTACGGGATCGAATATCGCGTCGGATCGACGGTGTCGTAGGCCGCATAACCGCAGCTGAACCCGACCGGACCGATCCGGTTCGGGGTGGTGTGGGACATCTCGATTGCACCGACCAGCCGGTCGTCGATGTACAGCAGACCGTTGCCCGCCGGGCCCTTGCCCTCACCGAAGCGGACCGGGCCGGTGGGGACGAACTCGTAGCGCAGCGTGACGTCCCCGGACGGAACGGCAACGTTCGATGACACCTCGAACCGATCCTTGGCGAGGTAGTTGTACTGGTGGCGCAAGCGACCGTCCTGCACGAACAGGACGTAGCCGCCGTGGCGGCTGCCGTGCGACACGATGATTCCCTCGGCCCCACCGTCGGGGATCGTGACGTCGGCGGTGATGCTGTAGGCCCGGTTGTACGGCTTGGGCCCGGCTCCGAAGTACACCGGTGCAGCGTCGGGGTACCAGACTTGCACGTTGCGGTTCGAGGCGAGCATCGGTCGTGGTGTCAGGAGGCGGCTCGCCCCGGCGGACGCCAGCGGGAACACCCCGTAGGTCTCGGCCTCGGCGTACCACCGATCGATCATCTCGGCGAGCTTGTCGGGATCGGCAGCGGCGAGGTCGTGGGTCTCGGTCGGGTCGTGGACCAGGCGGTACAGCTCCCACCCGGTCGCATCCAGATCGACCAGTTCGTCGGCGGTCAGGGTGGAGCCGAACCGACGGTTCTTGACCGCCGCCTCGACGAAACTGGGGCCAGGCCACGGACAGTTCGCCTTCCACCCGTCGTGGTAGATCGAACGACTTCCGAACATCTCGAAGTACTGGGTGGTGTGACCGCTCGCTGCGTCAGCGTCGCCGAACGTGTGGGCGAAGCTCGTCCCGTGGATCGGTGACTGCTCGACGCCGCCGATGGTCGCCGGTGGCGTGATGCCGATCGAGTCGAGCAGCGTCGGCACGATGTCGACCAGGTGCGCGTACTGATGGCGCACTTCACCCCTCGCGGCGATCCCGGCAGGCCACGACACGATGCACGGATCGGTCACGCCGCCCCTGTACGTCTCTCGCTTCCAACGGCGGAACGGCGTGTTGCCTGCCCAGGTCCATCCCCACGAGTAGTGCGCGTACGTGTCCGGGCCGCCCCACTCGTCGAAGTGCTCGAGATTGTCCTCCAGCGATTCCTTGACGCCGTTGAAGAACATCGCCTCGTTGAACGTGCCGTGCTCGCCGCCCTCGGCGCTTGCTCCGTTGTCGGACATCACGATGATGATCGTGTTGTCGAGTTCGCCCAGCTCGTCGACGAAGTCGAGCACGCGCCCGAAGTGGTGGTCGGTCTGCTCGATGAAGCCGGCGTACACCTCCATTTGTCGTGCGTACATCCGTTTCGCGTCGTCGGACAACGAATCCCATGCGGCAACGTCAGGGTCGCGTTCGGAGAGCTCGGCGTGCGCCTCGATGATGCCGAGCGCCTGCTGTCGTTCGAACACGACGCGTCGGTACTCGTCCCAGCCACCATCGAAGCGGCCGGCGTACTTGTTGCTCCACGCCGGCTCGACCTGGTGCGGCGAGTGGCCCGCCCCCGGTGTGAAGTAGAGGAAGAACGGTTTGTCGGGCGCATGGACGTGGGCGTCCTTGATGAACTGGATCGCCCGGTCGGCGAGGTCGATGTTGAGGTGGTACCCATCGTCCGGCGTCGCAGGTGGACTGATGGGGTGGTTGTCGTAGGTGAGATCGGGAAACCACTGGTCGGTCGAGCCGGGCATGAATCCGTAGAAACGCTCGAAGCCGCGTCCGAGTGGCCATCGATTGAACGGCCCCGCCGTGGTCGACTCGGTCGGCGCGGTGAGGTGCCATTTGCCGACGGCAAACGTGTTGTAGCCGTGTTCCAGCAACATCTCGGACAAGAAGCCGTGCTCGTGGTCGACGAAACAGTTGTGCGCGGGGAAGCCGAGCGACGTCTCGGTGATCGCCGACAGCCCAATCGTGTGGTGGTTGCGCCCGGTCAGCAGCGAACCGCGCGTCGGTGTGCACAGCGCGGTCGTGTGGAAGTTGGCGTAGCGCAGTCCGCGGTCAGCGATGCGGTCGAGCGTGGGTGTCTCGCACAGCCCGCCAAAGGCCGAGAACTGGCCGAAGCCGACGTCGTCCCACAACATCACGATCACGTTCGGCGTGCCCGCAGCGGAGCGCTTCGGGGCAGGCCACGCGGGCGATGACTCGTCGAGTGTGCGCCCGATCACGCCGGGAAACGCGTCGGAGGGGTCGTACTCGATGATGTCGTGCGGGCCTGCCATCGCGCGTGTGTACCACAGCGTCACACCGCGCCTGGCCTGATGTGATGCGGCGACGGCGACGTCAGCCGCGGACGGTCGCCAGCAGGTCCTTCACGGCCGCTGCGCTCTGCTGTTCGAGCGCTGTGCAGCGCGCCAGCACGTCACGAGTCGCGTCGTCGTCGATGCCGGCGGCGATGCCGACCCATGCCTGCGCACCCTGCAGTTCGGCCTCGGACTGCAGGTAGAGCTGATCGAGCACGTCGTAGGGGGCGAACACCTCGTAGTACACGGCGACGGCGGCCGGGAGCGCGTCGTCGACCGCCTGCTGCATCTCGGCGTGGAGCGGGAACAACCCGGCGACCAGTTCGGCGATCTCGTCTTCGCGGGCGGCACAGTCGAGGAGCACGGCGGAGTGCTCCGGAGCGGCGTCGGCCCACTCCCTGTAGCGCGCCGCGGCGGAACGCTCGAGCCCGGACAGAAAGGCCGGGCGGGCGGCATCGGGGACGCTGGCGATGTGCGAACGCAAGAGCGCACCGAACTGCGGAACCGTGGGCAGCGTCGACATGTCGTCATCCTTGTCGCCTGGCGCGCCGTCGGGCGAGGTCGGCGTTCAGTTCGCGATGACGGGAGAGCCGTGGTGAGCGACGAGCAGCCAGCGACCGTCACGACGGACGTAGAGGTTCGTGGCCGCCACGGTGCCGGTACCGCCGGCATCGACGAGGTTCTCGTCGAGCGTCACCCACGCCGTGTCGCCGTGGACGGCAACGGCCTCGTTGGTGAGGATGAATTGGTTGCGTCCCGGCCCGGCGAAGATGCGTCGCCACGACTCCTCGACGTATGCCCAGGTGCGCAGGATCGGCCACCCCGGATGCACACACACGACGTGGTCGCTGTGCTCCCACACCGCCCGCATGGCTTCGAGGTCGCGCGCTTCGTGAGCGTCGTAGAACGCACGGTTGGCGTCGAGCACCTCGGCGATCACCGGTTCCATCTGCGAGACCGTACCCAACGAGGGCAACGCTCGCCGTCAGCTCCGGGACCGGAACTCGCGGTCGGCGTCGGTGAGCGACTGCAGCGCGGGGAAGTGCATCCACAGATGTGCGGTCGGGTCGCTGATCATGTCCCAGTCCCGCTTCGGGAGGCTCCGCCGGAGTGGTGTGACCGACGACTCAGTGGGCCTGTTGTCCGGTCTTCGTCATCATTCCGTAACATTCCGGGTCACGAACACCAGGCTCGGCCGGCCATGCCTGCGCCGACAGACCGTGAGGACCCGATGTCGGTCCCACCTGCCAAGGAGCGTCATGACCCCCCAACCCCACCCCCTCCATCGCCGCGCGTTCATGCACCATCGCGCGGTCCGCCGATCAGCAATCGTGCTCGCGGCCGGACTCCTGCTCGCAGGTGCCCCACTCGTTGCGCGGGCGCTCGACGACGAAGGTGTCGGCGTCGCCCCGGTGCTCGAGGTCGCGTCGCCGATCGCCATCGAGCCGTCGCCGGTTGTGGATGGTTCCAACGCGCCGGCCCTTCTGGAACTCGGAGCGGGGCTCGCCGTGGAACCCGTCGAGCCGGATGCAGAACCAACTGTCGAGCCGGAACCGATCCAACCGGTCGCACCGAGCGTGGATCCCGTCGACGACTCGTCGATCGAGGTGACCGACGTGGTCGACCCGGCCGACGCCATCCCAGCCGACGACATCCCGACCGACGCCATCCCGACTGAGACGCTGCCACCGGGTACCGATCCGAGCCAGTGGGCGGCGCTGCGCGACTGTGAGTCCGGCGGCGACTATTCGATCACCAACCCGTCCGGCAAGTATCGCGGCGCGTACCAGTTCGACCGGTCGACCTGGGACTCGGTCGCCAGCCGCCACGCCTCGGCGCTGGTCGGGATCGACCCAGCAGCAGCGTCACCGGCCGAGCAGGACGCGATGGCGATGGCGCTCTACAGCGAGCGTGGCGCCGGCCCGTGGCCGCACTGCGGTCGCCACCTGGGCTGAGACCTCACGACACCTCGAGCACACCGGGGTTCCCGGCCACGACCTCCCACGAGCTGACGGCGGTCACCGGCGATGCCTCGTCGAACTGGTCCTCGACGGCGCGGTAGGTGGCCACCCATCGTTCCGGCGTGACCTCGCACACTGTGTAGCCGCGTCGGGCATCGAACCACTTCAGCTGCGGGTTGGCGGCCAGGGCCCCCGTGACGAGGCCCTCGACGGTCTCGTCGTCGTCGAAGAACGACGACGAGATGCTCGACGCCATGAACTCGGTGCCGACGACCGGCAGTGTCGTGTCGAACGGATCGGCGCGCAGCTCGGCGACCGCCGCCGAGTGGAAGTCGCCGGTGAGCACGACCAGGTTGTCGGCGCTCGTGCCGAGCGCGTCGAGCACCGCTCGACGGTCGGCGGCGTAGCCGTCCCAGGTGTCGACCACCACGACCGGCGGTGCCGACCCGGCGACCGCGTTGCCGCCGAACATGAACACCTGTTGTGCGAGCACGTCCCAGACGGCGTTCGACGCGGCCACGCCGTCGATCAGCCAGGTTCGCTGTGCCTCGCCGAGGATCGTCTGGCCGAGATCGTCCGCGAGGGTCTCGTCGCGCACCTGCACCGCGTCGCCGAGCTGCTCGACGAATGGCGCACTCCGCTGCTGGTCGGCGCGGTACTGACGTGTGTCGAGCACGTGGAAGCGCACAAGGTCGCCGTGGGCGAACGACCGGTAGATCTCGTAGTCGGGCCCGTCGGGCGGATCCAGACGAACGGGCATGTGTTCGTACCAGGCCTGGTAGGCGGCAGCGCGCCGTTCGAGGAACGCGGTCCGGTCGTCGTCCTGCTCAGAGACGTCACCGGCGTAGTCGTTGTCGACCTCGTGGTCGTCCCACGTGATGATCCACGGCACCGCAGCGTGCGCGCCCTGCAGCAGCGGGTCGCCGTGGTACAGCGCGTAGCGCTCGCGGTATTGCTCGACCGTCTCGCACTCGAAGTCCTGTCCGGTCTGGCGCCCGCGGGCGTCCGCGTAACCGCCGCTCGCGTACTCGTAGATGTAGTCGCCGAGGAACACGAACGCGTCGATGTCACCCTCCTCGACGAGGTCCCGGTAGGCGGCGTAGTAGCCCTGCTCCCAGTTCTGGCACGAGGAGAACGCGAAACGGAACCGGTCGGGCATCGTGCCCTCGGCTGCGAAGGTCCGCGTGCGTGCAGGCGTGGTGGTGAACTCGTCGAGGCTGAACCGGTACCAGTACTCCGTGTCTGCGGCGAGGCCGCTTGCGTCGACGTGGACCGAGTGGCCCAGTGCAGCGACCGCTGGCGCCGTGCCGCTCGCGACCACGTCGGTGAACGCTTCGTCGGTGGCGACCTCCCATGCGACATCGACGTCGTCGTCGGACAGCAGCTCGGCGGGGAGGAGCCGCGTCCAGAGGATCACCGAGTCCGCGAGCGGATCACCCGAGGCGACGCCGAGCGTGAACGGGTCGGACGTCACGGTCGGCGTCACGCTCGTCGCGACGGATTCGGCGACCTCGCTGGTGGTCGGCGCAGCCTCGGTCCCTGTCGGCTCGCCTGCCGACGTGGGCGGGCTCGTTGTTGCCGATTCGGATCCGTCGCTGCTGCATGCCGCGAGCGCCGCTGCGATCGTGCCGGCGAGGAATCCTCGTCGGGTCAGCCGTGGCCACTGGTCGTCGATTCTGCGCTCCATCTCGCAACCATGGCACCTGTCATGCGATGCGCCCAGGGCCGATCGACCTGATGCTTGCTTGGCCTGACCAGCAGCTTTGACCCGCACATCGACGAAGATCGTCGTCGATGGTGTCCAGCACGACGGATCTCGCCGCCGGTCAACTGCGGGTGGCGAGTCCGGCCAGGAGTGCCCGGTAGTCATCGAGATCGCCAACTGCCAGCCCGGCCAGCTTGGCGCGGTCGTCCCACCGTCGAACGAGCGTGGCCGCCTCGTGGTGGGCGAGACGCTCGAAGGCCTCCACTTCGGTGGGTGACATCGGGCCACTTTGGAGCGCAAGACTTCGGGCTGACGACGGCGACAATCCGTCGAGGTAGCCGGGCTCGATCGCACAGAGGTAGCGCTTCGCTGCGACGTGGAGTGCGACGGGCGCGGTGACCTCCGGTCCGAACCAGCGGGCGAGGTACTGGGCGCCGACTCGCTCGTGGTGGAAGTCGTCGGTGAGGTCGTCGTCGAGGCTGACGTTGTCGTCGGACACGAGATGGCCGACGTCATGGAGCAGCGCTGCAGCAACGAGGTGGTCCGGCGCCCCGTCGGACTGTGCGAGCGCCGCTGCCTGCAGTGCGTGGTCGAGTTCGGTGACCGCTTCGTCGTACATCCGCAGCGCGGCCGGCGAGGCGTAGAGCGCGACGAGTTCGTTCACCGCTGCACCGGTCGCCCGAGGAAGTCGTCGCTGATGCTGATCCGAACGCGTTCGCCCTCGAAGTCGTCGCCGGCGCGTTCGAACTCGGCTCGTTTGTCGGCGTAGTAGCGGTCGCGGTGATCGCCGAGCGACGCCGCGTTGTAGGTGAGGTACGCCGCCCGCCGTGGCCGGGTCGTGGTGTTCGTGTCGCTGTAGTGCGGCGTGTACGAGTCGAAGAACAGCAGGTGGCCAGGCGCCAACGGCACCGGCCGCCAGTCGAGCCCTGCAGCGGTCGACTCCTCGACGCGACCGCGTTCGTCGGTCGGCAGTTGGCCCGTCTCGTAGCCGGGCGCCACGTACAGACAGCCGCTCTCGGGGGTCGCCGGGTCGAGCGGCACCATGCACGAGATGTGATGGTCGACGAAGCGGTACGCCGTCGCGTCCTGGTGCGGAGCGAAGCCGCCACCGCCCGGCTGCTTGTAGTTGATCTTCTCCTTGAACAGCACCGGCTCGTCGCCGAACAGTTGGGCGAGGATGTCGACGACGATGCCGCTTCGGATGACGTCGTGGAAGACCGGGTCGGCGTCGACGAAGTCTTCGCTGCGTGCCAGCACCGCGCCCGCGTCGGTCTGTTCGAAGTGGTGCAGACCCGGCCCGCCGGTCTCGGCCCACCCCTGCAGTCGTGTGACCGCCGTGTCGAGCGCGTCGAGTTGCACCGACGACAGCGCCTCGGGAAGCATCAGCCAGCCGTCGCGCCGGAACGCTGTCACGTCGACCCGATCGACACGGCTGCTCACGTCGAGCCCTCGTCGAGCTGGAGGAGCCGGGCGATCATCGGTGCCCAGTCGAGCACCGATGGCTGGCTGCGTTCGAGCTGTCGTGCGACGCCGCCGACGCGCACGTCGCCGCCGGACACGATCGCCATCTGCGTGCGACAGCGCGGGCTGCCGTGCTGACCATGAATCGGAATCGGTGTGGTCCCGAACGCTCGGCCGGGTTCCGTCCACGCCATCCAGATCTCCGGTGTGAGCGCCATCGCCGCCTCGACACCGTCGACCGATCGGATGAGGTCGGTCAGCCGGTCGTCGTCGATGCTGCCGGGCGCCCGGTGCACGAGGGCGGCCGTCCCCTCGTCGGCGACGTCCACGCCCTCGATGGTGGCGAACGCTTCGGCCAGGTCGACCGGTGTGAGGTCGGTGATCGTCTCCTGGTCGTGATCCGACACGGTCAGCACCAGCGTGCTGTCCCACGCATCGGCGAGCTGGCCGATCACCTCGCCGTATGCAGCGTCGGTCGCTCGGTACTGCTCGAACGCCTCCGGCGAATCGGGCCCGAACAGGTGCGACGTGGTGTCGGGTTCGTTGAGGTGGATCACGGCGACGTCGACGTCGAGGTCGATGCCATCGAGTGCCGCGAGTACCGCAGCATCGGAGGCGTAGCCGAAGCGGCAGCGCTCGGTGCCGTCGGGGAGTCGACCGGCGGGCGGCCAACACACGTCGGCGCTCGACCCGCCCATCTGGCCGACCAGCTTCTGGTCGCCGACGACCATCGCCGATGTCCCACCTGCGGCTCGGACTCGTTCGAACAGGGTCGTCGCTCGCGGCCCCAGTTTCGGAGCCGGCGTCCAGCCGTCGTCGGTCCAGGTGTGGTTGCCGTGCACGCCGGTGATCGTCGGGTCGACGCCTGTGACGAATGCAGCGTGGTTCGCGTAGGTGACCGACACCGGCAGCGACAGCGCACCCATCGGTGCCCGCCCGCCGGTCGACGCCTGGCCCCACAGGTTGGGCGTCAGGGCCGGGCTCACGTGTCGGTGCGGCATCGCGTCGATGACGATCATCACGACGCGCAGCTGCCCGGCCAGTTCGGTCACGGCTCCAGCGTACGGCGTGGTCGCGGTCGGCGCGGGCGGTCAGAGCACGGGGACGCCGAGGTCGTTGGCGACCTCGATCTGACTGCGCGTGAGCCGTTCGAGCCAGCGCTGTTGACCGTGATCGAGCACGTCGACGACCTCGTTCCAGTGGATCGCCACCACCGAACCGTCGTCGATCTCGTGTCCGAGGCGAACGAGACGCGGGTCGAGCCACGCAACCCGCCGCTCGGTGCCGCCGAGCGCGAGCGCGTGTCCGTCCCAGGTCAACTCGGGACCCTCCACGAGCAGGTCGTCGCCGTTGCGACCGATCACTGTCGCCCAGCTCACGTGACACTGACCCAGGATCCGCAGCGGCTCGACACCGCCGAGACCCTCGCGCAGCAGGCCCACCCAGGGATACACGCAGAACACGTGGAACGAGTGGTGCGGCACCGCGCCGTTGCCGACCCGGGCGGTGAGCCGATCGACGTCGCCGCCGGAGCGCGGGCCGAACCGATCGACGAGGTGCCACCCCCAGTCGTTGTGCGTCACCTGCGAGCAGAGATCGTTGCCGATCCAGTAGGCCTGTACGACCCGATCATCCAGCGGATCGTCGACGCCCGCCGCGCCCGCCAGCAACTCGAGGTACGGCCACGCACCCTCGAACCCGGACGCCAACTCGTGCAGTCCCGCATCGACGCGCAGCTCTTCGGCTCGGTAGGCGGCGAGCTCGCCCTCGCGGGCCGGGCCGCAGAAGCCGCGCTGGTTCGGCGGCACCGCGAAGCGGGCGAATCGGACGGCGCCGTCGACGCTCACAACGCCGCCGCCTGCTGCGGTGTCCGGCGCCCCACGATCGAGGCCCACGCAACGAGCAGTCCGCCGGTGAGCAGCAGGATCAGCCCGACCGGTTCGATGACGGCCCCGCGCACTCCTGCGTTCAGTGCGGCGGTGATCACCGCGCCGATGCTGAGCACGGCGGTCACGTCGACCGCCGGTGCCCGAGCGAGCGCGTGGTGCCAGCTGACGACGTATGCGGTGAGGAACAAGCCGGTGAGCACGGCCCACGCCCACTGGGTGGCCGACAGCCCGAGCAGGTCGCCGAGCGCCCCGCGGACGATCGCCCAGGCGAGCAACAGCACGATGCCGCCCGCCATCCGCCACGTGCTGACGACCATGGGGGCCACGCCGCGCCGCAGCAGCGACCGGGAGAGGATCACCTCGACCGACCAGCACAGCGTGGCGGCCAGGAGCAGCGCCTCGCCGGTGCCGACGTCGGGGAACCCGACTCCTCCAGCCAGTTGCGCATAGCCGAGCAGGATCAGCGCGATCGCCGTCACGTGCCAGACCGTGACGCGTTCGCCGAGGAACGCCACCGCCAGGATCGCGACCCATGCGACCAGCGTCTTGTGGATGAAGGCTGCGTTGGTCGACGAGACCTGAGCCAGGCCCTCGAAGAACAACACGAACGGCACGCTGCCTCCGATGACCGCGATCGTGGCCAGCGTTGCGGTGTCGCGACGCGTGCGCGTCGCCGCGCTCGCGGTCGGAGGTGTCGCAGCGTCGGGCGCCCGTCGCCCGCGCATCACGACGACGGCCACCATCAGGACCACGGCGGTGACGAGGTTCTTGGCGGTGGTGTAGGTGGTGGCATCGTCGAAGTGGGCGACGCCGTAGCCGTTCACGAAGACGGAGAAACCGGAGACGACGGCGGTCACGCCCGCGAGGGCGAGGCCGGTGTTGCGCATGGTGTTCGTCATGACCGCTCCTTCGGGTCGAGTTCGAGCGTCGACGGGGCGAGCCCGCGTCGCGCTTGCTGGATGTCGTCGGCTGCCGCCTCGGTGAGGCGTTCGACGGCGAATCCGGTGTGGACGACGAGCCAGTCACCGATGGCCGGCGAGGGACCGTCGAGGCCGAGCGTCACCGTCGACACCTGGATGACGCGATCGCCGACGTCGACCGACGCGCTGTGGCGCGCCTCGTCGACGTCGACGACGCGACCGAGATCGCTCAGGCACATGGCGCACCCACCTCCTCGTCGACCAGCTCGCAGACGAGACGGACAACGGTGTCGAGCGCAGCGGCGACGGTCGGCGAGAGTTCGGTGCCGTGGTCGAGTCGCCCCGGTTCGATGCCGATCACGACGAGCTGCTCGGGAAGCCGATCGAGTGCTCGGCCGAGAGCGACCGCTTCGGCGATGCCGTTGCCGTGCGAGCTTGCGCCTGCACCCCGCCCGGCGAACCCGCTGGTGACGCAGTGCAGGGTGCCTGGCGCGGCGCCGGTGACGATCGCATCGACGACCACGACGCGCGACCGGTCCTCCCAGGCGGCGACCAGTCGCCCCGGCTCGCCGTCGAGCGTGAGCAGATCGGCGTCGGGGCCGTCGGCGCCCAACGCGGCGAGCGCGTCGATCGCCAGCGGACCGACGCCGTCGTCGCCGCGCCACCGATTTCCCACGCCGATCACCAGCGGCCTCATGGCGTCCCTCCGCGGCGATCGACGGTGAGGTCGAGGAAGTGGGTTGCGCACGAGATGCATGGATCGTGGTTTCTGATCGTCACCTCGGCGGCGCGGGCCAGTTCGTCGTCGGCCATGTCGAGGCGCGACTCGACGAAGTGGAACAGGTCGTGCTCGATCGTCGGCTGGTTCTGCGAGGTGGGCGGGACGATCTCGGCGTCGGTGATCGTCCCTGCCTCGTCGAGCGTGTAGCGGTGGTACAGCAGGCCCCGCGGCGCCTCGGTGGCACCGTGGCCGGTGCCCGCGCGGGCCGGCACCTCGACCGATCCGGGATCGGTGTTGATGCTGGCGTCGATCAGGCCGTCGGTGATGCGCAGCGCCTCCTCGCAGGCGTGGACCACCTCGACCGCGCGCACGACGATGCTGCGGAACGGGTTGGGGCACGTGGCGCCCAGGCCGGCAGCGCTCGCTGCGGCGGCGGCAGCGGGCAGGAGTTTCTCGCGGGCCAGTCGGTAGCGGGCGAGCGGGCCGACGAGGTAGTTGCCTCGCGAGAGGAGCCGAGCGTGCTTCGCCGTCGAGTGCGACACTTGGAACTCCTGGAAGTGGCTCGCGAACTCGTCGACCGCGATGTCGAGGCCGTGATCGGACACGATCCGATCGCCGAACACCGGGTAGTGGTCACCGTCGTCGAGCGAGACGAGCTCGTGGTCGGTGTCGAGTTCGGGGAAGTCGAAGCCGGCGACCCACTCGCACACGTCGACGGCCAACTCGAGCGCTCGGGCGAGCCGGGGCCGGAACGCTCGCAACGCCTCGCGGCTCGGCGGGCGGTAGAAGCCGCCCACCCGCACGTTCACCGGATGGATTGCGCGGCCGCCGATCAGTTCGAGCAGCTCGTTGCCGATC
>DATLBC010000021.1:0-15737 GCA_035527095.1 Ilumatobacteraceae bacterium
AACCGGCAGGCCGAGGCGAAGAAACGCCAGTTGTCCTTGGTGAGGTCCATCTCGAACTCGACGATGCCGACGGGCTTGCCGACGTTCTCGCACTCGATGTTCGACAGCTCGTCGATGTTGTCGTCGATGATGTCGGCGACACGGTGCAGCACTTCGCTGCGCTCGCGGGGCGTCAACGCCGACCATGCCGGAAACGCAGCGCTCGCCGCGGCAACGGCGGCATCGACGTCCGCGGCGTCACTCGCAGGGACCTCGCCGATCGTGGCGCCGGTTGCCGGGTTGAGCACGGCGTCGGTCGCCCCACTGGCCGCCGGGCGCCAGTCGCCACCGATGAAATTGGAGTTGAGGGAAGACAGCTCGGAAGACATAGCCACAGATTGCCACGCGCCGACGGTGTTTGTTGCCGCCGGGTGAACGATCGGCGCATTGAGAACGCGCACACCGCCAAGCTGTAGTGTCAGTCGATCATGAGCCAGGGACCCGTCCCCGCCGAGCGTACGGCCGCAACATCAGCATGAGCGACATCGTCATCCAGCTCGATCACGTGCGCAAATCGTTCGGCGATTTCGTCGCTGTCGAGCAGGCCGACTTCGGCATCGAGCAGGGCGAGTTCTTCGCGATGCTCGGTCCGTCGGGCTGCGGCAAGACGACGACCCTGAAGATGATCGCCGGTTTCGAACAGCCGACATCGGGCAAGGTGCTGCTCAACGGTGTCGACGTCAGTCGTGTGCCGCCGTACAAGCGCAACGTGAACACGGTCTTCCAGCAGTACGCGCTCTTCCCGCACATGACCGTGGCCGACAACGTGCGCTTCGGCCCGAAGTCGAAGAAGATCGCGAAGAGCGAGTACGAACAGAACGTCACACAGATGCTCGACGTGGTGCGGCTCGCCGATTTCGCCGACCGTAAACCCACGCAGCTGTCCGGCGGCCAGCAGCAACGCGTCGCACTCGCACGGGCGCTCGTCAACTTCCCCAGCGCGTTGCTGCTCGACGAACCGCTCGCGGCACTCGACCTCAAACTGCGCGAGGCGATGCAGTTCGAACTCAAGCGGATCCAACGCGAGGTGGGCATCACGTTCGTGTTCGTCACCCACGACCAGGGCGAGGCGCTCACGATGAGCGACCGAATTGCGGTGATGAGCGACGGCCGCGTCGAGCAGATCGGCACACCCGAAGAGATCTACAACAGCCCGGCGACGCTGTTCGTCGCCGGGTTCATCGGATCGGCCAACCTCCTTCCCGGCGAGGTCGTGTCCACCGACGGCAACGACACCGTCGTCAAACTCAACGCCGGGCCCACCGTCCGAGCGAGGACTGACACCGAGCGCCTGCCAGGTGCGCCGGTGTCGGTGATGCTCCGGCCGGAGCGCTTGACCGCGAGCACCGACGCTCGCGACGACGGCCGATCGGTCGAGGGATCGGTGCGCGATGTCGTGTTCCAGGGCGCCACGGCACGGATCAACGTCCATCTCGCCGACGACAGCGAGGTGATCGCGAGCGTGATCACCGGCACCGACCTCCCGTTCCTGCACCCGGGCAACACCGTGCACCTGTCATGGGATCCGGGCAGCGCGTACATGCTCGCCGGATGGCCTCGCCGACCCGGCGCGACAGCGAACGACATCGACACGCTCGAGGCACTCGCCGAGTCCTGACGACGGCGACATCGTCACCTCACGTACCATTTCGACACTCGCACATTCCCACCGACACGCAACCGAGAAGCCAGGAGAATCACATGACCACCCGACGTCCGAACCCGTTCCTCGCACCGCGCAGCGCCCTCAGCCGACGCCAGCTGCTCGTGCGAGCAGGAGCGCTCGGCGCTGCCGGCATGTCGTTGCCGGCCATTCTCGCCGCATGCGGAAGCGATTCCGACGGTGACAGCGACAGCGGCGCATCGGGATCCACTCCGGCCACGTCCGGCAGCACCGCTGGCGGTGGCAGTGGTGGCGGCGGCTCGCTGTTCTTCGAGAACTGGCCCGCGTACATCGATCCGACGGAGGACGACCTCATCGGAACAGTCGATCGCTTCATGGAAGCGACCGGCATCGACATGCGCTACACCGAGGCCTACAACGACAACGTCGAGTACTTCGCCAAGATCCAGCCGCTGCTGGGCCGTGGTGAGCCGATCGATCCGGACATCATCGCACCGACCAGTTGGCTGGCGAACCGGCTGATCACGCTCGACTGGCTCGAGAAGCTGCCGATCGACCAGGTCGCGAACGCCGCCAACCTGCGCGTCGACCTCCAGAACCCGTCGTGGGATCCCACCGGTGAGTACAGCCTGCCCTGGCAGACCGGATTCGCCGGCATCGCCTACAACTCCGACGTCACCGGCCGCGAGATCACGAGCGTCGACGACCTGTTCGATCCGGAATTCGCCGGAAAGGTCGGCGCCCTCACGGAAATGCGCGACACGATCGGTGTGATCGCGATGAGCCTCGGGATCGACATCTCCTCGCTCACGACCTTCGAAGAGGCCCAGCCGGCGTTCGACAAGCTGCAGGAGGCCAAGGACTCCGGCCAGATCCGTCGCTTCCACGGCAACGACTACTTCGACGACCTCTCGAACGGCAACCTCGCGATCACGATCGGCTGGTCCGGCGACGTCGCGGCAATCGCTCGCGACAACCCGGCCGTCAAGTTCGTGTTCCCCGAGAGCGGCGCGACCGCATGGGCAGACACGATGGTGATCCCGAAGGGCGCACAGAACACCGACGCCGCCGCGCAGTGGATGAACTTCGTCTACGACCCGGTGGAGGCGGCCCAGATCACGACGTGGGTCGGCTACGTGTCGCCGGTGGCCGGCGTGCGCGACGAGGTCGAGAAGCTCGATCCGGACCTCGCCAACGATCCCCTGGTCTTCCCGGACGACGCAACGCTGGCCAACACCCAGGGCTTCGCTCCGCTGACCGAAGCGGTCGAAGCGGAGTACGACGCGGCGTTCTCGGCGATCACCGGAGCCTGAGAGCCGACCTCTCGTGACGACCGTCGCCGACGACGTCGACACCGCACGCCGCGGTGTCAAGCGCCCCGAACTCCTCGGGCTCGGGGCGCTCGTCGGCGCCGGCGCGCTCCTCGCTGCGGTCGGCACCCGGTTGCTGACCGGACCGATCGCGATCCTGGCGCTCTCGCTGGTGTTGGCCAGCGTGCTGATGCTCATCGTCGTCGCGGTCGCCGGCACACCGGAGACCAGACGCAAGCTCGCCCCCTACGGACTGCTGAAGCCGGGCATGCTCTGGCTGGCGCTGTTCTATCTGGCACCGCTGTTCACGCTGTTGCGCCTGTCGTTGTCGACACTGCCGAGCCGTTTCGCCGTCGAGGCGGAGTTCGACTGGAACTTCGACAACTACGTCACGGCGTTCACCGACTTCGGGCCACAGTTCCAACGTGCGTTCATGTACGCCGGCCTCGCCACCATCCTCACCATCGCAATCGGGTATCCGCTCGCCTACGTGATCGCATTCCGGGGCGGCAAGTACCGAACCCTGATGCTCGGCCTGGTCGTCATCCCGTTCTTCACGTCGTACCTGATCCGCACGATTGCGTGGCGCAGCATCCTGTCCGACAACGGCGTCGCCACCGGATTCATCGATGCCGTCGGTGCCACGTGGTTCTTCGAGGCTGCCAACATCATGGACAACGGACGGCTGATCAACACGCCGGCCGCGGTGATCTTCGGGCTCACCTACAACTTCCTCCCGTTCATGATCCTGCCGATCTACGTGAGTCTCGAGAAGGTCGACGTACGCCTCCTCGACGCGGCCAAGGACCTGTACTCGACGTCGACGTCCGCGTTCCGCAAGGTGGTCCTCCCCCTGTCGCTGCCCGGTGTGTTCGCCGGCACCCTGCTGACGTTCATCCCGGCTGCCGGCGACTTCGTCAACTCGCTCTACCTCGGCAGCCCGAACACGACAATGATCGGCAACTCGATCCAGGACCAGTTCCTCGTGCAGAACAACGTGCCGCTCGCTTCGGCGATGTCGTTCGTGCTGATGTTCATCATCACCGTGTTCGTGATCATCTACAGCCGGTTCTTCGGCACCGAGGACCTCGCATGAGGACGCCCGCATGAGTGTGCCGACCTCGCGTGGTGGCCGCGTGGCGCGGTTCGCGCTCAACGCCTACGCGGGCCTCGCGCTGCTGTATCTGTTCGTGCCGATCATCTGGATCGTCGTGTTCTCGTTCAACCAACCGAAGGGCAACTACAACGTCGAGTGGCAGGAGTTCACCCTCGACAACTGGCGTGACCCGTTCGGCGACGAGTCGTTGACGAACGCCTTCATCGAGAGCATCAAGGTCGCAGCGATCTCGACCGTGATCGCCACGATTCTCGGCTCGTTGATCGCCATCGCGCTCGCCCGGTACCAATTCCGAGGCAGCGGTGGGCTGAACTTCTTGCTGGTCCTTCCGCTCACCACTCCCGAGATCGTGCTCGGATCTTCGCTCGCGACGCTGTTCCTCGACTGGGACGTGACGCGAGGCTTCACCACGGTCGTGATCGCCCACATCATGTTCCAGGTGAGCTTCGTGGCGCTGACGGTGCGCGCCCGCGTACGAGGGTTCGACTGGACGCTCGAACAGGCAGCGCAGGACCTCGGGGCGTCGCCGTTGCGCACGTTCTGGAAGGTGACGTTCCCGCTGATCCTTCCGGGGATCCTCGCGGCCGCGCTGCTGTCGTTCGCGTTGTCGCTCGACGACTTCATCATCACGCTGTTCAATGCCGGCTCGCTGGTCACGTTCCCGCTGTACATCAACGGCAGCTTCCGCGTGAAGTTCCCGCCCGAGGTCAACGTCCTCGCCACCGCGATTCTGATCGTGAGCATCGCGTTGATGCTCACCGGCACCCTGTGGGGCGCTCGAGGGCGGCGCAAGTCAGCAGCGTGATCCGCCACGTCTTCGTGTACGGCACGTTGCGGCCTGGAGACGTCCGCTGGCACATCCTCGAGCCGTTCGTACTCGACGAGGGCTGGAGTGACACGGTTGTCGGCCGGCTGTACGACACCGGTCTCGACTATCCGGCGGCGGTGTTCGATCACGCGGGCACCATCCACGGCCAGACGTTCGCCCTCCTCGACGCGTCGGCTCGCCAAGCGTTGGAGGTGCTCGACGACGTCGAGGGCACCGTCGATGGCGAGTACGCACGGGTCGCTGTGCGAACGGGGTCCGGCGTCGACGCTTGGGCCTACGCAAGCGGCGCCGGACTCGACTTGACCTCGATCCCCTCGGGCGACTGGTTCCAGCATCGCCCACCCGGCCCCTGACCCGGCCGTCCGGTCCCGACGCGCCGGTTGAAGTGGCTCATGCGGTGTGCGAACATGTGTTCGATGCCGAATGCACCTCGACCCTCGGCCACGATCCTGCATGCCGACCTCGATTCGTTCTACGCCTCTGTCGAGCAGCGTGACGATCCGTCGCTGCGCGGGAAGCCCGTCGCAGTGGGCGGCGGGGTGGTGCTGGCGGCCAGCTACGAGGCCAAGGCGTTCGGCGTGCGAACAGCGATGTCGGGTGGAACCGCACGGCGAGCTTGTCCGAACCTGATCGAGGTGCCGGCGCGCTTCGACGCGTACAGCGAGGCCAGCACGCGCGTTTTCGACATCTTCCGCGACACCTCACCGATCGTCGAGCCGATGTCGATCGACGAGGCCTTCATCGACGTCGCCGGTCTCTGGCGCCTCGCCGGCTCACCGACCGAGATTGCCGTCGCCCTGCGCCGCCGCGTCGCTGACGAGGTGGGCCTGCCGATCAGCATCGGCGTCGCCCGCACCAAGTTCTTGGCGAAGGTTGCGAGTGCCGTGTCGAAACCGGACGGGCTCCTGGTGGTGGAGCCGAACGGCGAGCTCGACTTCCTGCATCCCCTTCCGGTACAGCGCCTGTGGGGCGTGGGCGACGTCACCGCCACGAAGTTGCACGAGCGGGGAATCCACACCGTTGCCGAAGTGGCCGCGATGTCACCGGAGTCGCTCGTCGCCATCGTCGGCCGAGCGATGGGCCACCAACTCCACGCCCTCGCCCACAACCGCGATGCCCGGCGGGTCACCACCGGCAAACGCCGCGGTTCGATCGGGTCGCAGCAGGCACTGGGTCGGCGGCGGCGGTCTCGCGACGAGATCGACGTCGTACTGTGGCGACTCGTCGACCGTGTCACCGGCCGAATGCGGCGCGCCGATCGTGTGGGTCGAACGATCACCCTCCGCCTGCGTTTCGACGACCTCACCCGAGCGACGCGGTCGCATTCGCTTTCCGACGCGACCTCGGCAACTGCGGTGATCCACGCGGCCGCGATGGCGGTGCTCGACGCCGCCTGGCCGCTCGTCGAAGCGCGGGGCATCAGCCTGCTCGGGCTGTCGGTCGGCAACCTCGCCGACCGCGACGCCGTGCAACTCACCCTGCCGTTCGAGCGCTGCGAGGCCGAGCAACTCGACACCGTCGTCGATGCCGTCCGCGAACGTTTTGGTCGCGGTGCGCTCCAACGCGCAACGACGATGCGCGGTGACCCCGGCATCCAACTCCCCATGCTCCCGGACTGATCCGGTGGGAGTGCCAGCGCGTAGGTTCGGCGCCATGAGCGCTCGAGACCGACTGTCCGGCCCCGCCAACACGGGCGTCTGGTACTTCACCGACGCCATGACCACCGGCGAGGCCGCCGAGGCCGCCGGCCGGATCGAATCGCTGGGCTATTCGACGCTGTGGGTACCCGACACCGTCGGGCGGGACCCATTCGCCCACCTCGCGTGGCTGGGATCACAGACCCGGACCCTGCAGTTCGCCACCGGGATCGCGAGCATCTTCTCGCGTCACCCCGGCCCGATGATGCAAGCCGCCAACACACTCGCCGAGCAGACCGACGGGCGGTTCGTCCTCGGTCTCGGCGTGAGCCACGAGACGACGGTGTCGGGCCTCCGAAAGCTCGACTACTCCAAGCCGCTGACCCAGATGCGCGCCTACCTCGAGGCGATGGATGCATCGCCGTACAGGGCCGTTCGGCCCACCGACAAGCCCCTTCGACTCCTCGCGGCGCTCGGTCCGAAGATGCTCGAGTTGTCTGCAACCGCGGCCGACGGCGCCCATCCGTACTTCGTGACGCCCGAACACACCGCCGAAGCTCGCGCGGTGATCGGGCCGGACAAACTGCTCTGCGTCGAGCAGAAGGTGATCCTGTCAACCGATGCCGAGGCGGCCCGCGCCGCGGCGAACGTGCAGATCGATCGCTACGCCAGACTGCCCAACTATCGGAACAACTGGAAGCGCATCGGTTTCACCGAGGACGAGATCGAACAGCGCCCACACCGATTCGTCGACCACGTCATCGTGTGGGGCGACGAGGACCGTGTCCGGGCAGGCATTCACGCTCACTACGACGCCGGCGCCGACCATGTCTGCATCCAACCTGTCTCGACCGAAGGTCCGATCACCCTCGACTGGAACCTGCTCGAAGCTCTCGCCCCGAACGCCTGACGGCCTCGCCGGCCCGACCTGACCGCATCGTGCGGGGCCCGACGTGGGTGGCGGCGAGATCACGATGTCGTCTGGCCGCCGATCGATGTGCGCCCAGCGACGGCTGTCCTCGAGCGCGATCAACGTCTCGTGCTCTGCCGGTCGGATCGTCATGAGCCGACTGCCGATGCGAGACGGTCGAAGATGTTCCGGGTGATCTGCTCGACATCGCGATCACGTTCCGCAAGACCCCAGATCCAGTCGGTACAGCCGCTGGTGATCACGGTGCCACCGCCCGACGTGACGAACGCACCGAGCACGGCATGGCCGTGCGTGATCCGTTCGACGGCGGAGGGGTCGCGGGTGTCGAACAGGCGCGAGGCGATGAACTCGTCCTCGGCCGGTTCGTGTGGCGCCGGCGGGCGCGAGGCCGTGGTGCGGCTGAAGTGCGCTGCCGGCGCCGTGCCGAGGATCTCGAAGTCGGCGGGGGTGCCGTCGACGCCGGTCGGGTACGGCAGCCCGTCGCGGTACGTGAAGTCGCAGCCGTCGCACTCGTACCCGACGATCGTGGCGGCCGCGCCGAGCAGGTCGCCGTAATCGAGGCCGGTGCCATCGAAGATCCAGTGTTCGGGGCGGTGCAGGGTGTACCCGCCCGCTCCCCTGGTGGCGCGCTTGCCGATGCGGTGGTAGCCGCCACGACTGAAGCTCACCCCGGTCATGTGGTTCTCGGGACGCTCGAGCAGGTGGTCGGACCAGATCGTGGTCAGCTCGGCCTGCCGGTCGGTGCCGAAAACCGGGTCCTGTTTGAAGAATCCCTTGTAGCCGACCATCGTCGAGGCGGGACCGGACCCGTCCGGACCGGTCCGGTCTTCGAGGCGAACCTGCCAGAAGGCGGTGTTGCCGGACAAGAACGCTGCGTGTCCGCCGCGAGCGGTGAAGGCCTCGACCGTGTCGCGCATCGGTGCCGACCAGTACTCATCGTGGCCGACCGACAGGTAGAGCGAGTACGGCGAGTCGGGTCCGAGCAGCTCGGGATGCTCCTCGAGGTCGGCGTTGGTGACGACGTCGATCTCGTAGTCCTCGCGCTCGGCCCACTCGGCGAATGGTCCACTCCAGTTCGGCCAACCCGCCGAGCCACCCCACGGCGACAAGTGGTTCATCCGCAGATACCCGACGTGGCTGGCCGACTGATGGTCCGGAGGATGAATCGACGTGACTCGCTGGCCGGCGCCGGGCGGCTTGTGCAGATACCCCGCCGCCATCGGCCGCAGCATCGACGACTGCGTGGCGCCGGTGTACAGGTTGCGACCGCCGAAGTCGTTGTAGGCGTGCCAGGTATTGGTGTCGATCGCCCACAGGATCTTCGCGGACGTCACGGCGATGTCCGGCCGGACGACGAAGAACCCCCGGCTCGTGCGCTGCTTGCCGTCGACGTCGATCGTCAGCAGCACTTCGTAGTAACCGGAACGCCAGCCCGACTCGACCACGACCTCGGTGGCGACCGGCCAGTCGCAGCCGTGCTCCGGCGCATCGATCGGCGTCGGGTGATCTTCTGCCGGAACGGCCGACTCGGCGAACACGACGTCGCGCTGGGCGCCGAGACGCGCCACCTCGACCGACACCGGCCGACCACCCGCTGATGCGAGATGCAGGGCCGCCCGCTCCCCCGGAGCCACCGATTGCGGCCAGCAGTACCCGTTCACCGTCTCGTACGCCATGGCTCGACCCTACGTGGCGGGTCGGGGCGCCGACGGGTGCGGCCGATACGTTCGGGGCCACATGGCTCACCTCCCCGCCAGCGAACTCGTCGATCGGCCCGACGTCGGGCGCGTCTTCAGTCGCGCCCGAAGGGTGCGTCTCGGAGACGTCGATGCTCGGGCCCGCCTCCGGCTCGATTCGATCGCTCGGTACCTCCAGGACATCGCCACCGATGACGCCACCGATGCGCAACTCGACGATGCGTTCGGCTGGGTGGTGCGCCGCACGATGATCGAGATCCGTCGGGCGGCCGGACTCGACGAAGTGTTGGAGCTGTCGACGTTCTGCGCAGGCACAGGACGGAGTTGGGCCGAGCGGCGCACCACGATCTCGGGCGAACGGGGCGCGTCGATCGAAGCGGCGAGCCTGTGGATCCGTGTCGACCCGGCCTCGGGACGCCCCACCGTCCTCGGCGACGACTTCCTGTCGGCGTACGCCGGCACCGCAGGCGGGCGCCGTGTGTCGTCGCGACTCCAGCTCGCGCCGCCGCCGCCCGACGCCGATCGTTGTCAGTGGACGATCCGCCGTGTCGACATCGACCCCCTCGGCCATGTCAACAACGCGGCCCAATGGGCCATCGTCGAGGAGACGCTGCACGCCGATCGATCCCGGCGCGGCGTCGCCGAGGTCGAGCACGTCGCGCCCGTCGACACGTCTGTCGACCTCCTCACCACGAGCGGGCCGGGAGGCGTTCGCTCATCGTGGCTGACCGTCGCCGGCACCGTCCTCACGGCCGCACGCTGGACCCCGGCACCGTGACCACCGCCCCGGGCCCGATCTGCCTGCAGGGCGGGCGGGAACTGACCTCCCCATGCGACGAGATGGATCGGATGGTCCTCGATCGATGCGACGGTACGGTCGTCGTCCTGGCCGGCGCGGCCCGGCCCGGCAGCGACTACGCAGGAGCGTCGGCGCGGACCGTCGTCCACTACGCCCGCCTCGGTGCCGAGGTCACCACGATTCCCGATCCGCGCGCCGGTCACGCCGATGCACTTGCCACCCTCGGCGACGATGTCGGTCTGATCGTGCTCCCGGGCGGATCGCCCGGCGGGCTGCTCGACGTCCTCACCCACCGCCCGACCGGCATCGAGCCCACAATCGGCGAGCGGCTGGTCGCGCTGTGGGGAGCGGGAGCCGGCATCTCGGGGGCGTCCGCCGGGGCGATGGTGCTGTGCGCGCAGACCGCACGGCCCGATCAGTCGGGTGGTCTCGCCTCCGGACTCGGACTGGTTCCCGGTCTCGCAGTCCCGCACTGGTCACCCGGATCGGAACGGCGATGGTCGCTGCCCGATGCGGTGCTGTGGGGATTGCCCGAATGCGGTGGCGTTCTGATCGAGGCCGGGTCGATGATCGGTGTCGGTCGAGGTGCGGCCTCGGTCCGGGTCGACGGGACGTGGCAGGCGGTCGACCGCCTGCTCGCCGAACCCCTCCCCCGCTGACCGCCGCTGGGCCTGCGCCGAATCCGCGAGACTCGCGCCATGACCGCCGTCAGTATCACCGTGCACCCCATCCACCTCGGGCTCGGAGCAACCGCCGAGATCGAACCCGAATTCACCGGCGCAATGGAGTGGTACGGCGCCTACTCCGCCCGCCACGCAACCGATGGCGCAGAGGGACGGCTCGTCACGATGCACACCTTCACCGAGTCGTGGGATGTGTGGGAGATGCACCCGGTGGGCGCCGAGGTCGTGTTGTGTACGCACGGGGCGATCACACTGCACCAGGAACACGCCGACGGCTCGACCGCAACCGTCGCGCTCGCCGCAGGCGAGTACGCCATCAACCCACCCGGCACCTGGCACACCGCCGACGTCGCCGACGCGGCGACCGCGCTCTTCATCACCGCCGGAGAAGGCACCGACCACCGCCCCCGTTGAGATCGGGCGTCAGCCGGCGAAAGAAACTTCGCGACGTCTGCAACACTCTGGTGACTTCGTGCGCCGTAGGAGATGATGGAGGAAGTGGCGATCTCGAACGACACCGACCCGGTGATCGAGCATGCCGACGTTCTCGACCGGCTCTACCGGACCGAGTACACCGGCATGGTTCGCCTCGCGTACACCCTCGTGGGGAGCAACGCCGAAGCCGAAGATCTCGTCCAGGACAGTTTTGTCGAGGTTGCTCGACGGTTGGACGAGATCCGCAAGCCCGGTGCCTACCTGCGCAGTGCCGTCGTCAGCCGATGCAGATCGGTACTCCGACGGCGCAGGGTTATCGCACTGCACCCACCGGAACCACCTGCGGGCCTGGCCAGCGACGCGGGTGAGCTCTGGGACGTGCTCGGCAAGCTGCCGGAGGACCAACGCATCGTGGTGGTCCTCAAGTACTACGGGGGATACAGGGCGTCGGAGATCGCATCGATCGTCGACATGCCCGGTGCGACCGTCCGGTCGCATCTTCGCCGGGGGCTGAAGGCACTGAGAGAGGAACTGGTCACATGACCCGCTTCACCGACCGAGTGACGCGAGACCTACACCAGATCGCGGACCGCTCGACTCCATCGTCGACGGCCTGGGACTCGATCCGAACCCGGATCGACGACCAGGCCGACTCACCGACCACGGAGGTCATCATGCTCAGTCCCGACCGCAACGACCCACCAAAGCGAGGATGGATGCTGGCCGCCGCGGCCGGAACCGTCATCCTGATCGGCGGCCTCGTGTTCGCCGTGACCCGCTCCACCGACGACGACAATGTCCCAACGAACACACCGGTGGCCACCCTGCCGGCGGAACCAGCCCCCGACGCCCAGATCGACCCGGACGGTGAAGCCGTCGTGGTGCCGGCGCCCGATGCCGGGATCCCCGACGAAGCCGAGCCGCAGCCGGAACCCGAGGTGGAACCGGTGACGGTGGTGCTGACGGGCACGTTCTCCGATGGGGAGAGGGTCGAGGTCCCGAGCCCCGGAGCCACGATGGGGACCAGCGGGGAGACGACGTTCGACGGCGAGTTCAGCGGCGTGGCGCCGTGGACGACGACGTTCTGGACAGCCTCCGACGGCGCCGTCCGAGGGCTCGGTGACTTCGAGTTCACCGGCTCGATCGACGGTCTCGGATCCGGCACCCTGACGTTCACCGATCGCTGGCAGGTCGTTGACGGCGTCTGGAGCTCGACGGCGACGATCACCAGCGGGACGGAATCGTTCGAAGGAGCGACCGGCACCGCGCTGTTCACCTCCGACCCGGCCACCCCCGACGATGGCTCGACCGGTACCTACACGTGGGACATCACCGTTCCGCCGCCGGACAGCCTCGTCACCGTGACGGCGAGGGGCACTGCATTCGACCCCGACTTCGCCTTCGCTCCAACCGATGTCGAGGGACAGCAGACCTACGGGGCCAACACGGTCCTCGAGGGCGACATGAGCGGGACGGCGCCCCACACGGGCACGGCCTGGGGTCTCGACAACTCGGCCGTCGGTGTCGGAGACTTCGAGCTCACTGGTGAGATCGCCGGGCTCGGCACCGGGACGATGACCTACACCGACGTCTGGGTGCTCGCAGACGGCACGCAGACGTACCGCGTGTTCGTCACCGGCGGGACCGGTGACTTCGAAGGCATCACCGGAACCGGCACGTTCATCGACGAGGGCGAGGTGGATGCGTACGAATTCACCCTCACGGCACCCGTCGGGCGGTAGCTGTCGATCGGTGGCGTGGCCCAGGGTCCGAGCCTGGTGCCACGCCACCGTTTCGCGCCCGCCCTCCACGCCAGCCCCGTCACAATCGGCGCGAGTAGCGTCCGCGCGATGGGGAGCCCCAAGCACGTCGTCGTCGTCCTGCTCGACTCGCTCAATCGGCACATGCTCGGTTCGTACGGCGGCACCGAGTTCGCCACCCCGAACCTGGATCGGTTCGCGCTGCGGGCGTCTCAGTTCACCTCGCACGTCACCGGATCGCTGCCGTGCATGCCGGCCCGCCACGACATCCTCGTCGGATCGCTCGACTTCCTGTGGAAGCCGTGGGGGTCGATCGAGCTGTGGGAGGAGTCGATCACCGCGGCACTCCGCCGTGCGGATGTCACCACGATGCTCGTGTCGGATCATCCCCACCTGTTCGAGACCGGTGGCGAGAACTACCACGTCGACTTCTCCGCCTGGGACTACCTGCGCGGCCACGAGGGCGACCCGTGGAAGACCTACATCGACCCCAGCGCCCATGGCGCCCCGACGATCGAACCGGGCGAGCGCCCGCTGATCACCAATGCCGCCGACGGCGGCTGGTACCTCCGCGATCAGATGGGCATCGCCGACCGGTCGTTCGGGCGTCGCCACTATGACGACAGCCGCACCTGGTACCGCACCGAGGAGGACTTCCCCGGGCCACGCACCATGGCCTCGGCGGCCTCGTGGTTGCGGCACGCGTCGCAGTTCCACGACCGCTGGATGTTGTTCGTCGACGAGTTCGATCCGCACGAACCGTTCGACACGTCCGAGCCGTGGGCGTCGATGTACGACGACGACCCCCTCACGACGGACGAGCTCGAGACCGGTCGGCTGGTGTGGCCGCCCTACGTGGTCGGCGGAACCTCGACGGGGAAGCTGACCGAACGCCAGGCCCGCCAGATCCGCAACAACTACGGCGCCAAGCTCTCGATGATCGACCACCACTTCGGCACGGTCCTCGACGAGCTCGACGCTCGTGGTCTGTGGGACGACACCGCCGTGATCGTGTGCACCGACCACGGCCACTACCTGGGCGACCGCCGATCGACGGGCGAGTCCGGCAGCGACGACCGCCCCGACATCTGGGGCAAGCCTGCGATTCCACAGTTCGAGCCGCTCGGCCACACCCCGCTGATGATCCACTGGCCGGGCGCGCAGCGACGTGAGATCGGTGCGCTGAGCACCAACGTCGACATCCACGCCACGATCGCCGACGCATTCGGCGTCGAGGCCGAACACCGCACCCACGGTCGATCGCTCGTGCCGCTCTTGACCGGCGAGGCGGAGTCGGTGCGCGACTGGGCGATCGGCGGCGTCTACGGCAACTGGGTGCAGATCACCGACGGACGGCGAAAGTACGCCAGGGCACCCGTCGACGCGAACCTGCCCTTGTCGATGTGGTCGAACCGGTGGTCGACGATGCCGATCGGTCGCGGGCTCGAGCAGTTCCGCATCTTCCCCAATCCCGACCGTCGGGCGACACTCGACTACATGCCGGGCTCGGACGTCCCGGTGATCCGCCAGCCGTTCGAAGCCGGCGACCCGCTCCCCTTCTGGGCCGGCGGGGCTCGCAACGTCGGTCGCCATCATCTCTACGACGTCAGCGTCGACCCTGACGAGACCGAAAACCGCCGCGACGAGACGAGCGTCGAGGACGAGATGATCGACCTGCTGCGCACCGCACTCGTCGAGGTCGACGCGCCCAACGAGCAACTGGCCCGACTCGGCATCGCCTGAGCGCTGCCTGCCCATCGGGCCGGATCCGCACGGGCAGGAGTGCGAGGTCGGCGCACTGGATTAGTGTCGGAATCATCATGGGGCCGCGTACGCAGATGACCATCGTCAACGTCACCCTGCAGGGTGACGAGTGGGACTACGACGAAGTCGTCACGCTGGCCGGACGCCGCTTCCGTCTGGTTCGGATCGGCACGAGCGGTGACGCACAAGCCGCTGAGACCAACGTGGGTCGCTGGGCGGACGAGGCCGACGCCATCGCTCTGAGCGGCGTGCGCGAAGCCCGTGCCGCCGGGCACCGCACGGCGCGCGCTGAGGACCTGGATCGAATCAGGTCAACGACGACCACCATCCCCGTCCGAGACGACACGTTGCTCACAGACATCTTCCAGGAATGGGCGATCCGCCGCGTCGAGGCCGAGATGCCGGGCTACTTCATCAACGCCCGCGTCGTCGTGGTCGGCGGCACAACGCGGGAACGAACCGTCGCTGTGCTCCGTGAGTTCACCGACAACATCATCTTCGACGAGGCCGGCCACGACCTCGTCCTCCCCGGCCAGGCCAAGACCAACCCGGTGACGGCGACCACCGCTGGGATCGGCGAGTTCGCGTGGCGCCAGGTGCCCGGCTTCATCAAGGATCAGGTCGCCGGGCCTGTCGGCTGGGTGAGCGGCAAGGTCGCCCACGTAGCTGCCGGCGACGCCGACGTCATCATCGGCTCGTTCTCCGAGCTGATGCGGTTCGGCCTCCCGGATCTCGCGGGCAAAGCAGTCATCACCAGTGCGGTCTCCGAAGAACGTCTGACCACACTGAGCGATCTCGGTGCCGACCTGGTTGTCGACGTCACCCCGCAGCCGTTCGAGTTCATGATCGTGCCCGCGATGTACGAGGCGATGGTCGCCGCGACCCTGCCGACCGGCACCGAACTCACGACCGACACCCTCGTCCAGTTCCTGCAGGACGCCGAACTCGAACCGCGATTGCTGTGGCCCCACGGCCGCCGACGCAAGAGCCGCTTCGCGTTCGTCATCCACCCGTTGTCGACCGAGTACTTCAAGAACGTCGAGCCGCTCGGACTGGTCACGAGCATCCCTGGGATGACCGGCGTGGTCGAGAAATCGATGGCATACATCCCG
>DATLBC010000022.1:0-57807 GCA_035527095.1 Ilumatobacteraceae bacterium
CATGCCGCAGCGCTGCGATGTCGAGCAGATCGACATCGGCGAACCGAGGCGAATGTGCAACGCCGCGGTCGATGCAGCGGGCGACGGTCTCCTCGGCGGCGTCGACGTCCTTGTCGACGAAGAAGACCTTGGACCCCTGCAGCGCGAACTCCTCGACCATCGCACTGCCGATCCCCGAAGCGCCACCGGTGATGAAGACGCCACGGTCGGCGAGCGATGGGTAGTTGGCGTAGCGAGTCATGTCGTCTCCTCGATTTCGTCGGTCGTGGTCATCAGCATCGCAGGACTTCTTCCGCAGAGGCGGTCATCCTCAGTCTGCGGTCGAGCGGCAGAGTGCCAGACGGCAACGTCCATGTACTTCAGCAAGACGGTGTCGGTCGATGGCCGGCCCGTGACTGTTGGTTTGGTTCCCGAGTGCCAGGTCCATGACACGGTAGAGGTCCCGGGTTCGAGTCCCGTCGTGCCCACCACTGGAGCCCTGGTGCGGAGCAATCCGACCGGGGCTTCGTCGCGTCTGGGACGTGATGATCGGGAGCTGGGCTTGGGTATCGCGATGTGCGGGTCGCGCCCGCGCCGGGTGCGTCATGTCACAACTGGCGCTCCATGAACCGCCAGTTGTGATGGAGTTCGCTGGGAACTTCTGCGCCGTCATAGATGGGCCGGTCTTGGAACCCCTCGGCTTCGTAGAGCCGGTGTGCCGACGTCATGAACGGGCCGGAGTCGAGCCGCATGCTCGCATACCCGTAGGACTCAGCGTCCGCGATCAGACGTCTCACGATGGTGATTCCCAGCCCGCCGCCACGCTGGTCCGGCCGCACGAAGACCCGCTTCATCTCCGATGCTCCATCGCTGGTTCGACGGACGCCGCCCATGCCGACGACCCGCCCATCGCGGTGAACGGTGTAGAACACGCCCTCGGGTGGCTCGGCGTCGCACAGCTTGTCGAGTGTGGCGGCCACATAGTCGGGGATCGGCTGTCCCAGGAGCGCTGGCAGGCTGATCCCGAAGTCGTGTCGGATGTTCGCATCCAGCCAGTCGAGGTACTCGACGTTCAGTTCTGTCAACATCGCGTGATCGCGGCGGGCGTCAGCGGGTAGGAATGTGATCTCCATGCAACGCCCTTACGTCCGTTGTCGAGCATCGAAGCTTCAACATGCTCTGCTCGGTGTGACTCACCTGTTGGCGACCGGCAACTCGATGCCCTGAATGGCAAGCGCAACCGTACCCGGAAGCGGATGCTCCGACGTGACGGGGGCTGGATGGCTCACCTGGACGGCCACAGCGACACGTTGGTCCAGCGTTGTCGGAACTACTCGGAGGCCGCTGAGAGCCCCCGGTGTTGCCGCGCCAGGTCTCGATACGAGCAGCTTCGTGCATCCCAGAAGGACCGCTGACCGGACGCGCCTGACGGCCGGCTCGGTCGCCCCCGACGGCGCAGGGAGCCTCAACTACACTCGGGAGCGCCTCATGACCGATCAAACACCAGACGAGCAGACCGTCAAGCTTCTCGTAGAACAACTGATCACTGCGGCTGGCACCAATGACCTCGACACGTTCGAGGGGATGATGGCCACCCACGCCAACATCGGCTGGGCGTCCCTCCGAGATGGCGAGTGGACCACCTCCACCATGACCGCCGAGGATTGGATTGCTGAAGCGAGAGCAGACGTCGATCCGATCATCTACGCCGAGCCGGTCGATGACTGGACCGTTCATGTCGACGGCGGGCATCTTGCCTTCGTCAGAGCCGACGCCGTGTTACACATCGATGGTCGACCTGAACGCCACAACATCGACTACTTCACCCTCATCAAACATGACGGAGTGTGGAAATTCCTCACCGTCTCCTATGCAGGACGACCCGCCCTTCGCGACTGAAGGCCGCCTGAGCAGCCACAGATGACGGAGCCCCGTACAGATCGGTTGAACCTACCGTGATAGCCGACCGATAACTGCGGGACGGATCACGTGTGTGTCGACCGGCACACCGAATCTTCGTACCGTTTCGCTGAGCGGAGTTCACAAGTGCCCGTGACCTCCGCTGAAGGGAACGGCATGAGAGATCGACTTGTGTTGCTCGCGGTATTCGGGCTCCTCCTCGCGGCATGCGGTTCGGCCGAAAGCGGCACAGGAAGCGACGTGGCTGCCGGCAACACCACGGCGGCCGTTGTCAACGGGTCACCGACTTCGGCATCCCCCACGGCGGCTGGTCAGCAGACAACGCCAACATCTCAGGTGCCTGACCTCAGGGAAGCGCGACGATGGTGACCTTTCCAGTCGATCCGTCGAGCGTGATCGTCGCCCCGTCAGGGATGCGCCGAGTTGCGTCGGCGATCGACGGAACACATGGAATGCCGAGTTCGCGACTCACGATCACGGCATGGGTGCCGACCGCGCCGATGTTGGTGATGACACCACCGGCGGCGAGGAAGAGCGGTGTCCACGACGGGTCGGTCGACTCGGCGATCAGGATGTCACCGGGTTCGAGTCGCTCGCCGTCGTCGAGATCGTGCAGCACCCGGGCGGTACCGGTGACGGTGCCAGGAGAACCGGCCACACCGCTGAGCACGTCCCCGACGGCCACTCGCTCCGCAGTGAGGGAATCCTTGCGCCTCCACTCGCTCAGCGGGGGCACAATCATGTCGACGATGTACGGCGGCTCGAGCTCGTACAACGACAGGTAGTCCTGCTCACGCTCGGCGAGCCGCTCGGTGAAGGCGGCGGGCTCGGCGAGCCAGTCGTCGGTCTCGTCGGCCAGCAGCATGAACACCTGGCGGACGTGGCCAAGGTGACCGGCTGCGACGGCGCGGCGCCCGAGCTCGAGGAAGCACTCGCGGATCTCGCCGACGACACGGATGTGGTTGCTCTTGCACCGCTCACGCGCGGCCATGAACACGGCGAGCGAGTTGACCGCCGCGAGGAACGTGCCCTGGGTCTCGGGATCACCGGCGAAGGTCTGGCTGTAGCGCTCGATGAGCCGCTGCCGCTCGGCCGCGCCGGCGGCAAGCGTGGTTGCCGGATCGTGGTCGTCGCCTGCGCCGCGGACCTTGTCGATCGCCTGGGCCAGCAGAAGCGGACGGGACTCGTAGCTCCACGAGTACGGGTCGTACTCGTTGGGGCCTCGACTGCCGTGCACGTACATGAACTCCTCGATCGCAGCGGTGAACTGCGTCGCCTCGGCGGACCCGGACTCCGCGATGCGGCCGAATACACCCTCGTGGCCTTGCGCGAACGCCGCCTGGAGCTCGTTGCTTGCGTTGACCTGCCGCGAGAGCTTGAAGATGCGACCCGCGATGTCGGCCGAGTCGACGTCGCCGATCCCAGTGATCAGCTTGCCCATCGCGGTCGGATCGTCGGTGACGAGCGTCGGCAGGATGCCGTTGCCGATCGAACTGCCGAGCGCCGCCCACACGACCTGTGAGAAGGTGGCCCGGAGGTAGCGCTGCATCGTGCGGGCGCGGGAGAGCAGCTGGCGGTCGGTGAGCGTCGACAGGTCGGGCCGGCTGTCGCGTAGCGCCTTGACCTCGGGCTTCTGGCGGTCGATCTCGGGCACGTTCGGCGTGCTCAGGCACCAGGCGATCGTCGCCTGCAGCTTGTCGAAGTGGCGCTGCGAATCGTGCCAGTCTGCTGGGACGTAGGCAGGAATCTCCTGGCTCTCGGTGTCGAAGAAGGTGTTGTCGATCGCCTCCCAACCCGCTCCGGACCGGATGCCGAAGAGGCGCGACTGGGTGAGCGAGATGTAGAAGTACCCGCCGAAGAGCCCGAAGCTCTCGGGCCACTTCTGGTCGTACTCCAGGGCGTCGAACACGCCCATCTGTTCGAATCCGTCGACGCAGCCTCGAACCATGCCGGGTTCGCAGCAGAACGTCCACCCGATCGGGCTCACCGGGTCGGCGAGCACCTCACCTGCGTTGCCCCGGGTGTAGTCCGGAAAGCGTTCGTTCGGAACGCGGTCGTAGATCCAGCGATCTCCGAGCATGTCTGATCCCCCCAGGAGGTAGCTGTCGAGTTGACGGTCGGGCGAACCCTACTGGGGGCCATCTCCACGGGCCAATCCTCGAACCGTTGCTCCCCTTCGTCGTCGGCGAGCCCCAGCGGCGAAACTTCTGCGGCCACCGTCGTGGGAATCGTTCGATGGCGACCACGACACGCACCAACAACACGGGCCAACAACGCAACCCATGAGGAGACCGATGAGCGAGCCGAGCGACGACACCGGGTACACCGACAGCTACGAGGATGTCTCGGTCTTCACTCTGTCGGGCGATCGGGAAGCCGTGCTGCTCGACACGCAGACCGAGTGCACCTTCATGTGGACCACCACGACCGGTGATCCGGTCGGCGTGATCATGAACTTCGTGTACCACGACAACGCCTTCTGGCTCACCTGCACTCGGCGGCGCAAACGCGTTCCCGCCATCGAGGCGCGACCTCGAGTGGCGATCGCCGTCAGCAGCCGCGGTACCGACATCGGCATCAGTCAGGCGATCACGTACAAGGGCAACGCAACCGTGCTCGACGATCGTGCAACCCTCGACTGGCTCTACCCGCTGCTGGCCCGCAAGGTCCGCCCCACCGATGAAGCAGCGCAGGCGGCATTCGTCCACCACCTCGATTCACCTGGCCGTGTGGTGATCCGCATCGATCCCGACACCCGCATCGGGTTCGACTCCGAAGCGATGTTCGCCAACTCCCCCGCGGGCACGACCACTACCAGGGTCTGAGCATGAACCCCGCTCTGGTGGATCGCATCCTCGCTGACATGCGATTCGAGTTCGCCCGCACGGCCCCACCGGAGGACTTCCCGGCATTTCACGACATCTCGACGCAGCGACACATCAGCGACGAGTTCCACGATCTCGAGCAGGAGTTCCTCTGGCCCAACACCTGGGTGATCGCCGGCCGAGCCGAAGATGTCGCCGAGCCGGGCGACTACGTCACGTTCGACGACCTCGGTGTGCCGTTGCTGATCGTTCGTGGCACGGACGGCGAGATCCGCTGCTTCTACAACACGTGCCAACACCGCGGCGCTCCGGTGGTCCGCGATACGAGAGGTTCCGCTCGTCGGCTGCGTTGCCAGTACCACTCGTGGACCTATGAGATCGACGGCGGCACGTTGGTGTCGGTGCCCGATGAACGCGATTTCGTTGACCTCGACTGGGAGCAGCGTTGTCTGCCACAGGCCAGTTGTGACACCGCGGCCGGCTTCGTCTTCGTCAATCGGAACCCCGATGCCACACCGCTGCGCGACTGGCTCGGGCCCGCCTGGGAAATGCTGGAGCCCTTCCAGGGAGATCGGCTGCGCGAGGTCTACCGCGAGTCACGCATCGTCCCCTGCAACTGGAAGGTCACCGCCGAAGCGTTCTTGGAGGTGTACCACTTCCGCCACATCCACTCCCACGACGGCGTGAGCGTGCTCGACAATCGCGGCGCAGCGATGGGCCTGTACCCGCACGGCCACAGCCGGATGATCACACCGTTCTCCGCCCAGCACTGCGCACGGATCGGGCTACGAGCGTGGGATGACTGGAAGCATCTCGATCAGACTCCGTTCGCAACGATCGATGGCGTGTCGCCGATGGTCGACTGCACCAGCACCGCAGTCAGCCTGTTCCCCAACGCGATCATCCCGCTCGGTCGGATCGGCTTTCCGATCAACCTGTTCTGGCCGATCGACAAGCACACGACCCGCCTCGACTGGATCTACTACGCACTGCCACCCGAGGGCGACGACGCCTTCGATCCCGACGCACTCCCGGAGCACTGGAAGCACCGACGTGGCGTCTACAACCAGATCATGGCCGAGGACGAGCGCAACATGGCGCCGATGCAACGCTCGATGGAGTCGCCGGCCTTGCGCGGCATTCCCATCAACTATCAGGAACGACGAATCTGGCATCTCCACGAGGAAATCGACCGGGTGATCGGGGCGGAGCGCATCCCGGAGCAACTCCGGATGCAACAGCTGCTCGGCCCACATCTCGAACCGGTCGATGCGCGATCATGAACGAATGACCGAGACGATCACCGGCACCAACCGCTCGGCGGGCATCAGCCTGTCCGAGCTACTCGACGCCGACTCCCACCCGGTGACGGACCTCCTGCGCAACGAATCGCGCATCGGGGTACGGGAGGGAAACACGCGTATCCCGGCGTGGTACTACACCTCGCCCGAGTTCCATGCGCTCGAGGTCGAGAAGCTGTGGAGCCGGGTCTGGCAGCTGGCCTGCCTCGAAGAGGAGATCCCGAACGTCGGCGACTACCACGTCTACGAGATCGCCGACATGTCGTTCCTGGTCGTGCGCACGACCGACGGGATCAAGGCGTACCGCAACGCCTGCCTGCACCGCGGGCGACGGCTTCGTGAGACGAACGGGCAGGGCGCCAAGAACTTGCGCTGCGCCTTTCATGGGTGGTCATGGAATCTCGACGGGTCGCTCAAGGAGATCCCCTGCGAGTGGGACTTCCCGAGCGTCACGGCCACCGATTACTCGCTACCCGAGGCGTTGGTCGACACCTGGCACGGTTTCGTGTTCATCAACCCCGACCGCAACGCCGGCCCGCTCGCCGAGCACCTCGCCGGGCTCGAGGAGCACTTCGCCGGGTACCCGTTCGAGCGGCGGGTCAAGGTCGCGCACGTCGAGAAGATCATGCGGGTCAACTGGAAGGCATGCCAGGAAGCGTTCATGGAGTCGTACCACGTGGTCGCGACGCACCCCACGCTGATGGACTACCTCGGCGATGCCAACACTCGCTACGACACCTACACGAACTTCTCGAGGGCGATCTCTCCGCAGGGCATCGAGAGCCCGCACCTCGACGGGATGACCCACTACGAGCGTCTCGACGACGCAAAGCAGTACGCCCGCTACCGACACCCGATGAACGGGCACATCTATGAACGTGTCGAGCTCGGCCGGGTCAGGGTCATCGACCTCGACGGCAACGAGAGCCTGTTCGACGACGACGGCAACCATCTGGTCGGGCCGGTCACCCAGGGCGACCCCCACCTGTGCAAGTGGATCGGCGGCCCGACGCCCGAAGGCGTCCTCGACGCACCGCCGAGCACGCCGGTGCCGCCCGAGGGCGTCGACGATCCGGCCGAGGTGCGGGCATGGATCGCCGCGCAACGCCGCGAGGCCCTGCGGGCCCAGTACGGCGACGAACTCGACCCCGAGCTGTTCAGCGACGCCGAGCTGATCGACGCGATGTACTACTCGGTGTTCTCCAACTGGTCACCATGGGGCACGTTCAATGCGCTCTTCTACCGGTTCCGTCCGAACGGAAACAATCCCGATGAATCGATCTTCGAAGTGATGATGTTCGTGCCGTGGAAGGACCAGTCGAACCGTCCGGCACCGGCGAAGGTGACTCGACTCGGCCCGGACGACGACTGGACGATGGCCCCCGAACTCGGACCCACGTCCAAGATCTTCCAGCAGGACTCGATCAACCTGCCCCAGGTGCAGCGCGGGCTCAAGGCACTCGGGCAGGACGAGATCGTCTTCGCCAACTACAACGAGACGAAGATCCGCCATTTCTGGGAGCACATGTACCACTGGCTCGAGATCGGCCCGACCAACGTCACCGAGACCCCGGTTGCGCACCCCGCCCAGCGATGAGCGAACCGACCGCATACGGTCACCTCGCTCGTCACAACCGGCATGGCGGGTGTGTTCAGGCGGCTGGTACGGGAACGGGCGGCGGTTTGGCGCCCTCCGCCTTCTTGCGTTTGGCAGCGGCAACCTGCTGACGGATGCCACCGGCGATCCCCTCCGGGTTGAGAATCGCCGTCAAGATCAGCAGCACCCCACCGATGAACACTTCCCATTGACCCAGCGTGTCGGTCACATTGCTGAGCACGTAGAACGCCACCCCGGCGCTCGCTGTGATGCCGGAGGTCACCGCGCCGCTCACACAGGTGATACCACCGAGATAGGCAACTGCGAGCGCCGCCAGCGATGCCACGGTTCCGAAGGACGCGCTGGACACGCTCCCGAATCGGTAGGCGATCAGGCACCCTCCGACGCCCGCGATGAACGCCGATGCGGCGAACACCTCGAGTTTGACGCGTGAGATGTTGACGCCGTTCGCAATCGCCGCGCGCTCGTTCGAGCGAGTCGCCAACATTCGGCGGCCGGACGAGCTCTTGCGGATGTTCGCAACGGCGATCGCCAACGCGAGTGCCACGGCGACCAGGAGGATGCCGAAGACCGGTCTGGACGCTTTGTCACCGAGAATCAACCCGAGGTCCCAGTTCCCCAATTTCGGGTTGGGAACCTTTGCGCCGCCGGTGGATGCGTCGCCGACGTACTTCGGGTTCTTGAAGATGAACTCGTTGATCGCCACGCCACCGGCGAGGGTGATGATCGCGAGATTCGTCCCTCGAACTCGTAGTGCAGGAATGCCCACGATCACGCCGAACACCATCGCGATCAGCGACGCGAGGACCGGTGCGATCGGGAACGGGATCTCCCATTGCATTGCCAGCTTCGACAGCGCGAATCCGGCAACGCCGGCGAACGCCAACTGTGCCAGCGATGGTTGGCCACCGAAGCCGGACAGCAACACCAGCGAGAGCGCCAGCACCATCGCAATGGTCGTGGTCATGATCGCCCCACGCCACAACGGGCCGAGCAGGAGCAGCCCGGCCACTGCCATGCCGACCGGAACGACGATGCTCAACGCCGTGACCTTGGCGGCTGGAATCGCAGGCATTCGGAAATTCTCGACCGATCCGCGGTCCGGCAGCCGCTCGCCGAGCAGCACCATCGCGATGATGATCACCAGGAACGGGAGGCCCTCACGGGCGCCGTACTGCGGGAACCAGCTGAAGTCGGTCTGCATTATCGTGAAGCTGGACTGCACGAGGCCGATCGCGAGACCGGTGAGCACCGTCGGCCAGACCTTTCGGAAGGCGCCGATGAGCGCGGCTCCGAGCGCTGGGATGAGGAAGCCGAAGGTGAACACCCCCGACGACAACTGGATCATCGGTGAGGCCAGGATCACGACGAGGCCGCCGATGAGCGACGCCAGCACGAAACTCGCCTGCGCCAAACGTTGAGGCGAATAGCCGAGCAGGACGGCGCCCTTCTCGTTGCCGGCCGCCGCCCTCGTCGCCAGGCCGAGCCGTGTGTACCGCGATGCGATCCACACCGCCGCTGCCATCAGCATGACGATGAGCACCAACCACAGCCCGTCGCGCGGCACGGTCACGCCGTCCATGATCGTGACCGGCTCGCGCGGAAGGATCGCTTCCACCCGGAGACCGGCGTTGTCCTCGAAGCGTCGCTCGATCAGTGACGTGAGGACGATGACGAGGCCGACGCTGGCCACGATGTTGGCCAGCGCCGGCGCTCGATACAGCGGTCGGAACACGAGTTGATAGACGAGTATGCCCATCAGGGCCGCCGTCACCAGGGCGAGCCCGAAGGCCCACCAGATCCCGACGTCATCACCGAAGTGATAGCGATCCGGAAGACCCGGAATCGGGAACGGGTAGGCCCCCTGACGCAACTCGGCGTAGACGTACCCCGACCAGGTGGCCATCGCCCCATAGGCGAAGTTCACCAGGCCAGACCCCTGGTACGTGACCACGAGACCGAGGCCGAACGCTGCGATGATCGCGCCGGCCCCGGTTCCGAGGAGGATGAAGAACAGGTAGTCAGTCATCGAGTCGCTGTGCGACCGCCGTCACGGAAGATACGGCGTGGTGTCGAATGCCTCGTAGCCGGGGACGGTTTCGATTCCGGTCCCGGCCACGTAGGTCGCGATCGGGAAGATGAAGTTGCAGACGGTCTGGTACGCCGGCGCTGAGCCACACAAGAACGGGAAACCGTCGGGCCAGTTGACTGCCCCATCCGATGCCTCGAGTGTCTCGTAGATCGAGGCACCGGTGATCTCTTCACCGTCAGCGGCCATCATGTTGGCGATGGTCGCAAGGCTCAGCATGCCCGTCACTCCCAGTCCCCCGAGCCCGAGCTCCGTGGAGTTCGTGAAGCCGAGCGACTGCAGAATCGCCTGCAGGTCATCCGCGTCGGGCGTGCCGGACTCCTCGGTCGACGCGCCGATGAAGTACCAGCCTTCGGCGTCGTCGCCGACGACGTCGATCACTTCAGCGCTGCTGCAGATGGCGGTCGTGATGACCGGTGTCTCGATACCGAGCGAGACACGGCCCCGCATCGTGCCGATACAGCCGGCGTCGGCATAGAGCGAGTAGAGCACATCGGGATTGTCCGCCGTGGCTTGTGCCATCAGACCTTGGAAGCCGGCGTCGGTTTCGTTGTCGCCACCCTTGATGGAGACATAGGTGATGCCGATCGCATCGAGTGCCTTCAGGAGGTCGGCCTCGGTTGCGTTGGCACCGTCATTGTCGGCGCTGATGACGCCGGCGGTCGTGGCGCCGAAATTCTCTTGCGCGAACGCTGCCATTGCCGCCGACGTGGTGGTGTTGCCACCGCCGAGGAACAGCGCGTTCGCAGTGTAGTCACCCGGCAGGATCGGCAGGATGCCGGTGACCGGGATGTTCGAGGCCGTGAAGGTGTCGTAGCCGGGGAAGAGGTCGAGTCCGAGCATGACCAGCTCCACGCCCTTTCCGGCGAGTTCCTGCGAACAGGCCTGCGAGGTCTCCGGCGCGCCGGAAGCAGTGCACACCTCGAACTCGATCGGTCGACCGCCGAGGCCACCGTGATCGTTGAGGAAGTCGACGGCCGCCTGCGTGGAGGCCGAGATCTCCGGGAAGTCCAGTCCGGGGCTGCCCTCGGTGTTGACCATGCCGACGATGATCGGGTCACCGTCTGGAGGCGCCAGCGGCAAGAAGCCCTCTTCACCGTCCATCGGCTCGGTGGTCTCCGGTTCGGTGTCAGTCGGTGTGGTGTCGGCGGGCTCGGTGTCAGCGACGGTGGTCTCCGTCGCTGCTTCCGTCGCCGACGGAGCGTCGGTGTCCGACGTCTCCGAGTCGCTTCCACACGAAGCCGCGACGAGCGCGAGCGCCGTCAAGCCTGCGAGAACGCGTGCATGGCGTTTCCTGTTCATATTGTCCCCCTCATGTTGTTGTTCCCCGTTGTATTCGATGGTGTCGTCAGGACATCTTGCTGTCCGGTACCCAACTCCCGTGCGCACCATAGGGCACGCGGCGTGGGAGACGGATAGTCGCAACCGGCGGCGCCGAAAAATTCTGGGCGTCGACGATGATCAGTCGAGACTCGTCGGAGTTCGTGTCGTGGGTGAGGCTGATCACCCAGCCCTCGTCCTCGCCTGCATCGGGTGATGCGGGAGCGAACACGGGCTCTGCTCCCCTGACACCTTCTCCGAGATGGTGCTCCGAACAGGCCCCCGTCGTGAGGTCGTACTTCCACAATGCCGATCCGTACACCGGCTCCTCGGCATTGCCTTCGCCGGCCATCGCCATCAGGTAGCCGAACCGGGCGTCGAGGCCGACCAACCGATCGTCGACGCGCCCGAAGTCGCCGGGGCGATCGTCGATCTGCTCTTCGGTGACCGTGCCGGCGTCGAGATCGATCGTCCACTTCCACAAGCGGCCGACCTCGGCATAGTCGTCGTTGCTGGAGCCGAACGCCTCGGGTTGACGCGAAACGTGCAACACGATCGTGTTGCCTGACTCGTGGGCGTTGACGGGATGGAAGACGTAGCACGGGTCGATCTCGAACCAGCGCACGTCGGCATTGGTGCCGTTGCGCGGCATCACGCCGAGCCGTGCGCCGGCGTCACGGTTGAACTGGAACGGGACGCCGGTTTCGACCGCACCGAGGTTGAAACACACGGGCAGGTCCATGAACACGACATGGTTCGGCGTGACGTTGAAGTCGTGCATCATCACCATGTTCGGGATGTCGATGCCTTCGAGTTGCTGGAGAACACCGTCGGCACCGATTCGGATGTAGTGCAGGAACGGCGGTTCCGGGCTCATGTAGCTGAACGCGATCAGCTCGCCCGTGACCGGGCAGACCTTCGGATGAGCCGTCATCGAGGTGGTGAGCGCGCCGCCGAAGTTCTCGCACCCGAGCGTGTTGAGCTCGGTGTCGATCGTCCACGGCCAGTGTCCTTCTTCGAGACAGAGCAGCTTCTTGTTGTGCGCCAACACGTGGGTGTTCGCCGTGCCCCGAGTCAGGTCGGCCATGTTGGTCATCATGTCGCCGCTGTCGGGATCGGTCACGTTCGGCGTCTGCACGAAGCGGTTGCGGTACCACTCGGCCTTCCCACCGGCGATTCGCACACCGTGCACCATGCCGTCACCGAAGAACCAGTGACCGGACGTGCCCGACACCGGGTTCGGTCCGGTTCGGACGTAGGTGCCCTCGAGCACATCGGGAATCGTTCCGTCGACACGCAACTCGGTGTCGGTGCGCTCGTCGAGCACCGGTGCCCAGTTGTTGCGAAGGTGCCACGGAAGTGTGGCCGGCGGCGAGTCGAACGTCGTCATGTGACGAACGTAACATGGTTGCCACGACGAAAATTTACTTGGAGTAGATTATTTCTCGATGACTGTCACGAGTCCCCGTCGACGTGGGCCAGGCCGACCCAAAGGAGGCCAAGTCGTCGCCGACCGAACGCAGTTGCTCGCTGCAGCAGCCGACGTGATTCGGACCCATGGACCGGACGCCACGATGGACGACATCGCCGCAGGCGCCTCGGTCACCAAACCGATTCTGTACCGCACGATCGGCGACAAGGCGGCCCTGGTCGCTGCGTTGTCCGAGTCGTTGATCGACCAGATCGACCGATCGGTCAGCACCGCGACCGGATCGGCAACCGATCCCGTCGCCTCGTTCGAGGCGGCGATCCGCGGGTACGTCCTCGCCGTCGAGGCGGACCGCAACCTCTTCCTCTTCGTGAACTCGTCGCCGCCGGGCACCGAGCCGTTCCGACGCCTCGTCGATCGTTCGGCCGCTTCGATGATCACGGCGTTCGCCGACGCGAGGACCGCCGTCGGTCTCGATCCCCGCGGAGCGACGACCTGGTCGTGGGCCATCGTCGGTGCACTCCAGGTCGTGACCACCATGTGGCTACGCGATGACGCCGCCGACCTCGATGCATTGGTGCGCGACATCAGCCAGCTCCTGTGGTCGGGCCTCGGACCCACCCTGGCCGGCGACCGTCCCGGCTGATCCCGGCTGCGGGCCTTCGACGGCGGCGTGATCGTCCTCGCCCGTCAGCGCGGAATCGAACTCCACGGGCCCGAGTCGGCGCGCGGCTCGCGGGGCAGGCCGAGGACGCGTTCGCCGACGATGTTTCGTTGGACCTCGTCGGACCCTCCCGCGATCCGATAACCGGGAGCGCCGAGCAGGTGCTCGTTCCAGGCGTACGTACCCCACTCCCCTGTGTCGGCGAGCAGCTTCGCGCCGAGGATGTCGCCGATGACTTCGCTCACCTCGGTCATGCCCTCGGTCCACAGCAGCTTGCCGAGCGATCCTTCCGGGCCCGGCGTTCCCGAGCGGGCGAGATCCGCCGCACGGCGGTTCGTGTACGACTCGACGCGGCCGTGGATGTAGATCTTGGCCAGCTTGTCGCGCATCACCGGATCGTCGGTGACACCCATCATCCGGGCGGTGGCGAGCAACTGCTTCCACGAGCCACCCGAAGCCGAGCCCTCGCCGCCCGATTCGGAGTGATCACGCTCGAAGCTGAGCGTCGTCGTCGCCACCTTCCAGCCTTCGCCGACCTCGCCGAGGCGGAGATCGTCGGGGATGCGCACATCGCTGAAGAACACCTCACAGAACGACGACCCACCGCTCATCTGCTTGATCGGTCGGACCTCGACGCCTGGCGCGTCGAGCGGCAGCATGAACGCCGTCAGGCCCTGCTGCTTCACGACGTCGGGGTCGGTGCGCGCAATCAGCTCGCCCCACTGGCTGAACTGCGCTCCGGAGCTCCAGACCTTCTGGCCGTTGATGACCCATTCGTCGCCGTCACGGACGGCCCGAGTGGCCAACCCGGCCAGGTCGGACCCCGCGCCGGGTTCACTGAAGAGCTGACAGGCGAGGAAATCGGCTCGCCGCAAGTCGCCGACGAAGCGCTCCTTGAGTGCGTCGCTGCCCAGCACACGGATCGTGCTCGCAACCAGACCGACGGTGACGCTGACGAGTTCGTGACTGCCCGGCGATTGGTACTGACGCTCGATTCGGCCGAGCGCCCGAGCGTGCGCTCGACTGAGGCCGAGGCCGCCGTACTCGATGGGCCAATCGACGGCGTGGTACCCCTGTGTCGCCTTCTTCTGCACCCACTCGGCGATCGCGAGGATGTGAGCCCGCTCGTCTTCGAAGGACATGTCGCTGAACACCGAGACGTCGAAGTCGCCTTCGCCCCACACGAGTCCGGAGTCGAGCGTCGCTCGAGGTGTGGCGTTGGCCTCGAACCATTCGGCGGCGCGCGCGGCGAAATCCTCGACGCTGATGTCGGGATCGACCAGGGGTCGTTCCTGGGTGTCGGTCATGTCGGGCCTTTCAGGTCGTGACGAGTTCTTCGAGGTCGCCGGTGAGCCACGCATCGCGCAGCCGGCGCTTGTTGATCTTGCCCATCGTGTTGCGCAGGAGATCCGTGACGAGGTGGTATTCCCGAGGGCACTTGTAGTGGCTGAGGCGCTCGCGTAGCCAGTCGGACAGCTCGGTGATGTCCGGTGGCGCCGATGGATCGGTCGGCATCACCAGCGCGACAAGCATCTCTCCCATGTCGGGATGCGGCACGCCCACGCACCCGACGTCTGCAACGCCGGGGTGATCGATCAGCAGCTGTTCGGCCTCGGCCGGATAGATGTTCACACCGCCGGAGACGACCATGTCGCTGAACCGATCGGTGATGAAGACATAGCCGTCGGCATCCATGTACCCGATCTCGCCGAGCGTGAACAGACCAGGTTCGGGGTTCGACGCTGCGGTCTTCTCCGCGTCGTTGGGGTAGATGATCCCGCGTCCCGTCGCGTCGCGGAAGAAGAGGCGGCCCTCGATTCCCGCAGCGACCTCGTTCATGTCCTCATCGAGCACGACCGCCGCGAACGGTGGCACCGAACGACCGACCGAACCCTGGTGTTCCAGCCACTCCTCGCTGGAGATCGTGCAGACGGTGCCGACTTCGCTGGCGCCGTAGGCGTCGCGGAACACCGGCCCGAACCACTCGATCATGGCCGCCTTGACCTCGACGGGGCACTTGGCACCAGTGTGCGCAAGCATCTTCATCGAGCTGACGTCGTACTTGGCTTTCACGTCGTCCGGCAACGCCAGGAGCCTCACGAAGTGGGTCGGCACCATGACGCTCGTCTCGGTCCGGTAGGTGTCGATGGCCGCCAACGTCGCTTCGGGGTCGAACTTCGACAGGATCACCGACGGCACCCCGGCGCAGAGCAGACGCATCCCCGACAACGGACCGGTGTGGTACATCGGGCCGACCACCAAATGAGTGCCGAAACCCGAGAACCCGCCCTGGGCGAGTGCATCGAGGTGCTCGACCATGTTGGTGCCGCCGGCGAACATCGTCGGCGGCAGCTCGGTGCCCTTCGGCAGGCCGGTGGTGCCCGAGGTGTACAACAGGTTCGGGCGCGGCACGACGTCGTCCGGTGGATCGTCGGTCGACCCGCCGGCGAGCCAGGTGTCCCAATCGACGACACCATCGACGTCGGCGCACTTCCAGCCGATCACGAGCTCGACACCGGCCTCGGCCGCCGCGTCGACGCCACGCTCGGCGGTTTCCGGGCCGACGAAGAGCACCCGGCTCTGCGAGTCGGCCAGGATGTAGGCCGTCTCCGACGCCGTGAGGTGGAAGTTGACCGGCACCGACGACGCCCCGGCGAGCAGCCCACCGAGATGCGCAAGCGCCGTCTCCGCGCTGTTCTCTGCGAACACCGCGATGCGGTGGGCCGACCCCAGTACTCCCGAGCGGCCGGCGTCGAGCAGCAAGTTGGCGCACCGGTTGAGTGCCTCGTCCACCTGCGCCCAGGTCAACTCTCGGTCGCCGTCGACGAGTGCAAAACCGGTCGGGTCGGCGGCGGCACATTCCTTGGCAAAGCGGGGCATCAGGGTCCGATCGGTCGGTTGGTGGAGGGACGGTCGAACGAACCAGAACGGAACTTGTCGACATCGAGCTTCATCGCGTCCGGCACAGCTTCGCTGGTCGATCCGTGGTGCACGCACACGCGATGGAGAATTCGCCACTCGCCGCCACGACACTCGTAGCTGTCGAGGTAGCGGCCGTAGAACGTGGACAGCCGGCGCTCGTCGCGATGGAACAGATGCGCAACGGTCAGGGCCTCGCCGCGGGCATGCGCGCCGTCGGGATCGATCTGCACCCGGTGATTCGACGTGGTGTGCATGGTCCACTCCCAGGCGTCGTGGCTGCCGACCACGCGGTCGCAGAAGTCCCATGCGTTGCCGACGAACACGCCGTGGTCATCGGTGCCGTCGGGCCAGTACGCCGACTTCATCACCTCGACGTCGAGCCGGTCGACACCGTAGGAGTACCGGCGCGACGCCTCGCGGCACGCCTCGATGGCGAGCAATTGCTCGATCGTCGGGGTCGGGTTCGTGAGTTCGGTCATCGACGCCTCCCGGGCTGATCGCCGCAGGGGTCAGACCCGCGATGTAGTCGTTGCGGCATCATGCGGTCGACCCGCCATCGACGACGAGAACATGGCCGGTGACGAACTCCGCAAGACCGGACACCAGGAACAGCACGGCTCGCGCCACGTGATCGGGCTGGCCGACCAGTCCGAGCGGGTTGGCGGAGATGCGGGACGCGATGTCGACACCGCTGGCCTTCAACGGCTCGAGTTGGTCCTGCACGCCGGGTGTGTCGATCACCCCGGGCGCCACGGCGTTGACGCGAATTCCTCGGGGTCCGAGCTCGCGGGCGAAGGCGCGTGTCAGCGATACGACGGCGGCCTTCGACGCCGCATACGCCGAGATGTTCGTCCCGCCACCGAGCGCGGCGATCGAGGCGAGGTTGACGATCGATCCGCCGGCAGGCATGTGCGTCGCCGCCTCGCGGGCAACGCTGAACGTCGATCGGACGTTCACGTCGAGCATGCGCGAGACGAAATCGTCGGAGGCGTCGAGCATCGGGCCGGTCGTCGGGAAGATGCCCGCGTTGTTGACGACGATGTCGAGACGATCGTCGTTCCCCGCCGCCAGACGCACCGCGGCAACGACGTCGTCAGCGCGCGTGATGTCGCACTGGACGAATCCAGCACCGGTGGCCTCGGCTGCGACCGCCGACGACTCGTCGATGTCGCCGATCGTCACGATCGCCCCGGCGTCGACCAATCGACGTGCGATGGCCGCGCCGATTCCCTGGCCTCCCCCGGTGACCAGCGCCCGCTTGCCAGCCAGGTCGATCAGCTCGGATGCAGGTGCGACGTCGACGGAGACGAGCTGATCGGTCACGCCGCCGAGATTACCGAAGCCTCGTTAAGAATCATGCGCCCAGCGCCGGCAGCGCGAAGCCACCACGATCCAGCCACCACGACGGTTCGACCACGACGATGCGATCACGACGATGCGACCACGACGGTTCGGCCACGACCGGGCGATGAGCGAACCGACCGGATACGGCGGCTCCGCTCATCACAACCCGCCAACATCAACCAGCGATGAGCGAACCGACCGCATGCGGCGGTTTGGCTCATCGGTAGGTGACGTCGAGTTCGAGGTGTTCGAGGCCGCGGAGGATGAAACTGCGGCCGTAGCGCAGCGACGCCTCGTCGACGACCGCGATCGTGTCGAGCCGTGCCGCGAGTGTCTGGAGCGCGCAGACCGCCTCGAGCCGCGCCAGAGCGGCGCCGAGGCAGAAGTGGATGCCGTGCCCGAACGCCAGATGCTGGTTCACGCCCGGGCGATCGGGGCGGAACTCCTCGGGGTCGTCGAAGACGCGATCGTCGTGATCAGCCGAGCCGTACATCACCCAGACCGTCGAGCCGGCAGCGACCGGGGTGCCGGCGATTTCGGTGTCGGAGGTGACGATGCGGAATAGACCCTGGTTGGGACTCGCCCAGCGCAGCGCTTCCTCGACGACGAGCGATGCCCGGATGGGGTCGGCCTTGAGCCGCTCCCATTCGTCGGGGTGGTTGGCGAGTTGCACCATCACGTCGGCGAGCAGGCTCGCCGTTGTCTCGCTGCCCGCCACCTGAATCTGGCGGATGATCGACAGCATCTCGGCCATCCCGAGCGGTCCACCCTCGACGCCGTCCGCAGGGGTCAGCTCGGCATTGAGGAGGTCAGTCAGGAAATCGTCTCGAGGGGTGTCCCGTCGATCCTCGATCTCGGACGCGAAGTACCGCTGCTGCTCGACGATGTCGAGCTCGGCGGCGACACGTTCGTCGTCGGTGATCGTGCGACCGATCGCGGCGACCGACGAATCGGCCCAACGCTTGAACTCCGCCTGACGGGTTTCGGGCACTTCCAGGATCACCGCGACCGCTCGCACCGGCAAAGCCACCGCAAACGAGTTGAGGAAGTCGACACGCCCCGCACCCTCGAAGCCATCGACGAGCTCGTTGCAGATCGTTCGGATCGCAGGTTCGAGCTCCTTCACCCGCTTCGGCGTGAATGCCTTCGAGACGAGCTGGCGATATCTGGTGTGCGATGGCGCGTCTTCGGTGAGCATCGTCGGCACATTGGGCCAGCCCTGCGCGATCACCTCTCGGAGCCGAGCGAGCAGCTCGGGTGACGGCTTGGCCGCCGGTGTGCCGAACCGTGACGAGAAGGTCGCAGGTTCGTGGAGAATGCGCTTGACGTCCTCGTGACGCGACACGGCGAAGATCGACTCGCCAGGGCGGCCGAATTGCGCTCCATCGAGCTCGAGCACAGGGGCCTGGTCGCGCATCTCGCGGTAGTGCGGGTACGGACACTGCACCACCGCGTCATCGGTGGCATCGAAACTGACGGTCATCGAGCGATCCATTCACCGAGGATGGCGTGAAAATGCCGCGGCTTGGTCTCCTGGTAGTCGGCGAAGGTCACGCCGGGCTTGATCATGGCTTCGAGACCCAACTGCACCTCGGGCAGGTTGTAGACGTCCTGGTTGAACACACGGCCGAGCATGCCGAGCTCGGTGGCCACCGTCCAATCCTCGTCGTCCGTCAGCCAGTGGATCGGCGCCGCAGGTGGTCGCTCGTCGCCCGGATACGGCGACAGGAACATGCACTCCATGATCGAGCGACGGTGGTCGTTGCCATATGGGCGGAACCGGTACACGATCCGGTTGTACGCCCCCCAGGGATGGAAGTTCGGGAACACGGTGTAATAGATGCTCTCGGTCAACTCGCCGTCGCACAACTCGTCGGCTCGGTCGCCGATCGCAGGCCGCAGCGCGTCTCGGGCTGATTCCGCAGCGAGATGCCTCGCCGTCTCGTCGAGCGGCACGATCATCCGTGGCTCTTCGTCGAGGTTGCGGTCGCTCATGGCGTCGAAGATGTCCTGCTGGGTCGGCTCCCAGGTGAGGTGCGGGCTCGGCACGCCATTCGGGGTGATCGCCCGACTGAAGTTGCCGAAGACGTCGTACTGCGTGATGGCGTCACCGAGGCTCGGCAGGAGCTGCGGGTGCGTCGCGACCACGTGAAAGGCCTCCATGAACGCTTCCTGAGCGACCTTCCAGTTGCAGTTCATCACCTTGGCGACGTGCGCCTCCTTGTAGCGATCCTCCAGCGGCCAGCGGGTGAAGTGGTCGCTCAGGTCGCCCAGGTGATCTTCGAGCGGAGCGGCATCGAGGTCCATGTTGATGAACACGAAGCCACCCCACGTGCCGACGAGCACCTCGGGCAACCCCCATTGGTCCGGTTCGAGCCGAGGGAAGTCCCACTGACACGGCACCTGCTTGAGGCAGCCGTTCAGTTCCCACGCGAAGCCGTGGAAGGCGCAGCGCAGCTCGGTGTCCCGCCCGGCGTGCTCACGGATCCGACGCCCTCGGTGGGGGCAGACGTTGTGAAACGCACTGATCTCAGCGGGCGCCGACCGCACGACGAGGATCGACCGGCCGACGACGTCATAGGTGATGTGGTCGCCGACTTCGGGGATGTCTTCCTCTCGACACGCCATCTGCCAGACCTTGGTCCAGACCTTCTCGACCTCGAGTTGGTGGAACTCGGCGCTCGTGTAGCGCTCGACGGGCACGTCGGCTTCGCTCGGCGGCATCGGCGAGAACCACCGGAGCACCTCGGGCACTTCGTGACTGTCGGTGTCGAGCAACTGCTGATACGTCAGCGTCGGAGGCTTCGTGTAGTCGATCGCGGTCACGTGTTGGCTTCCTTCTGACTGGTGGTCGAGTCCGGGCTCGCTGACTCGGTCTGGCGAAAACGTGGCAGCACGGCGAGGCGGGGCGGAAGCTGCGGGCCCGCAAGCCATCCGCACAGGTGGGGGTCGGCGTGGTACACGTCGCCGCTGACCCAGCGACCGTCAGGGGTGAAGACCCCGACCTTCCCGTCGCGTGCGGTGACGGTCAGGTTGCCGTCGTCGCGGACGTCGTAGAGCGCGCCGCTCAGTGCATGCTTTCGTTGTCGCATCGAAACCCCCGGATCGTGGTGTGGGTGACACGATCACAGGTGCGAGCGTCAACGATCAGGGCCAAAGGTCCCGGAATTGACCAACTGGCCGATTCGACGCGATTCCGCGCCGAGCGATGAGCGAGGCACGCAGATGTGGTGCGTTCGCTCATCGCCTGCGACGTGAGCAGGGGTCGACCGTTGCCTGTTCAGTCGGGGTGTGCAACGGCCACGTTGCCCTCGGTCCACATGACCGTGAGCGTTCGGTGGGTGATCCGCCAGCCAGCGTCGGTGCGCGCCAATCGGTCCTCGTATCGCCCCGCGACGATGTAGTGCGGGCCGCCGGTTGCGGCCTCGCGGATGTGTTGGGCCTGCAGATAGCAGCGGTGCGTCGCGGCATCGCCGTCGACGGCGATCTCGTGGTTGCCGACGAGGTGCTGGCTCTCATCGAGATGCTGCAGCGCGCCGCGGATCCGCTCGCGAATCGCCTCGATCCCGACGAGTGTCGTTGGTATGCCCAGCTGGCCGGTCGCCTCCGGGACGAAGACGTCGTCGAGCAACGCCCAGTCCTTCGTGTCGAGTGCCCGGCAGTAGCGCAGCGCGACCTGGTGGATCTCACGCTCGTCGATCAATACCTGAAGGTCGGTCATGTCGGTGCTCCGTTCGAGTGCGAATTCAGATGCGGGTTCAGATGCGGGTTCAGATGATCGTCCAGCCACCGTCGACCGCGAGGTTCTGGCCGGTGACGTAGCTCGCGGCGTCGCTCGCGAGGTAGAGCACCGCATTGGCGATGTCCGTCGGCGTGCCCTTGCGCCCGAGCGGCACGTTCGACGACCGCTTGGTGGTGATCGGCCCCATCAACCCGCTCACTGACGGGCTCGTCGGCCAGAAGTGCTCGATCTCGCCGGCGTGCATGCGGTCGAGCGTGGGCACGGGCACCACTCCGGGGCTGACTGCGTTGACCCGGATGCCGTGCGGCGACAGGTCGACGGCGAGGCTGCGGGTGAAGTGGATCGCCCCGGCCTTCGCTGTGTCGTAGCTCGTACCGAGACATGGCAGCAGGCCATCGACCGACGCGATGTTGACGATCGCTCCCCCGTCGCCCTGCTCGACCATGCGGGCAGCAACCGGTTTGCAGCAGTTGAACAGGCTGGCGAGGTTGATGTCGATCGATCGCTTCCACGACTCGACGCTCTGGTCGAGGATGCTGCCCGCCTCGTGGTACGAACCGGCGTTGTTGACGAGGATGTCGATCCGGTCGCCGAGCGACGCGAGGGTCGAGGCACACGCCGCCGAGTCGGTGACGTCGAGCACCATGGCGCGACCTCCGATCTCGTGTGCGACTCGTTTGGCACCCACGGCATCGATGTCGACCACTACGACCGAGGCTCCCGCAGCCGCGAGTTGTCGTGCGATGCCCTCGCCGATCCCCGTGGCGGCGCCGGTGACCACGGCTGTCCGACCCGAGAGGTCGAAGAGGCTCGCGATCGTCTCGTTCATCTGCGCGACGTTACGGACCAGCAGCCCGATCGCAGGAGTCGAACGCTCCGCCGCACCGGTGGCGATGAGCCAACCCGCCGCATCCGGTCACCTCGCTCATCACCGCGCCGACATTCCCCACCGCGATGAGCCAACCCGCCATATCCGGTCACCTCGCTCATCGCTACCGACCGGCCACCGGCCATCGCCGAAGCGTGTGCCACACTGAACTCGTGTTCCATGAGCTGCTCGACCGCCTCCGGATCAACGTCGAGTCCGGGCTGCCCGACCTGTGCGACGCACCGATGAAGGTGCCGGCGACGGCGTACTCCGACCCGAGGCAGTACGCGGACGAGATCGAACAGATCTTTCTGCGAGTGCCGTTGCTGGTGGCATTGAGTTGCGATGTCCGCGAGCCCGGCGACTACCTCGCGTACGACATCGCGGGCCGACCGATCGTGGTCGTTCGCGGCGACGACGGTGTCGTGCGGACCCTGCTCAACATCTGTCGACATCGCGGCGCCCGCCTGACCGACGAGCACTGCGGCTCGGCGCGTCGATTCACCTGCCCGTACCACGCCTGGAGCTACGACAACCAGGGGGCGCTCGTCGGCGTCCCGGGCGACGACTCGTTCGGCGACATCGACGTCACCGGCTTGCTCGAGCTGCCCACAGAGGAACGCCACGGCGCGGTCTTTGCGTCGCTCGACCCCGACGCAACGCTCGACCTCGACACCTGGCTCGACGGCGTCGGCGAGTCGCTCGAAGCGCTTCGACTCGACGAGTTGTACCCGTACCGCGTGCCGACAACGATCGCCAGCCCGAACTGGAAGCTCGCCGCCGACGGCTACCTCGACGGTTACCACATCGGCTACCTCCACCGGAACACCATCGGCCGCAAGTCGATCACCAATCGCAACACGTACGACTTCTTCGGACCGCATGTGCGCATCGGGTTCGCCACGAAGATGACGCGCGACGAGACCGGCCCGGTCGATCCATCGCGGCTGGTCGACTACATGAGCCTCGTCCACTACATCTTCCCGAACGTGTCGATCTCGGGGGGCCACGGCGACACGCTCATGCTGAGCAAGCTGCTCCCCGGACCCACGGTCGATCAGTCGAGCACCGTCCAGTTCCAGTACTACCGCGAGCCGGTCGAGGGCACGTTGGTCGAGATCGCCGAGGGCAAGCGCACGACCTACGAGGCGGTCGTCCGCGACGAGGACTGCGCAACGATCTTCGGCATCAACGACGCGCTGGGCGCAATCGGTGACGGCCATGTGCTGTTCGGACGGAACGAGTCCGGCAACCAGCACCTCCACGACACGATCAGATCGTTGACCGGTCGCCGCTGACGCATGCGATCCCCGTCAGCGGCTGCCACCGTTGACCACGAGGGTGTGACCGGTGATCCACGATGCGGCGGGCGACGCCAGGAAGACCACTGCATCGGCCACATCATCAGGTGTGCCGAGACGACCGAGCGGGACGCCGAGACGTTCGGCCAGCTTCGGCAGGTCGTCGTCGGTCGCCCCGAAGAACTCCATGAACACCTCGGTCGGCACAGGACCGGGCGCAACGCCGTTGACCCGGATCTTCCGGGGAGCCAACTCGATCGAGAGCGTCCGGGTGAGGCTGTCGACACCAGCCTTGGCAACGGCGTAGGGGCCGTTGTTCGGAGACGCCTTGAGTGCTGCTGTCGACGAGATGTTCACGATCGATCCACCATCGTCCAACACACGTACCGCCGCTCGGGCGCCCGTGAACACCGCACGCAGATTGACGTCCAACTGGTAATCCCACTGCCGGTCCGGCATGTCGGCGAGATGTCGAGGCGTCCGATCATCCGCGCCGCCGGCATTGCTGACCCACAGCGACAGTCCACCGAGTTCTGCGGCCGCACGTTCGGCCAACTCGTCGACGAACTCGCCGTCGGTGATGTCGCCGGCGATCGCCACCGCTCGCCGGCCCAGCTTGCGAACGTGCTCGGCAACCGCCTCGATCTCGTCGACGCGGCGGGCGGTCAGCACGACGTCGCAGCCAGCTTCGGCCAGCGCGAGCGCGATCCCCTCGCCGATCCCCCTGCCGGCACCGGTCACCACCGCTCGGCCACCGCCCAGCGCGAATCGATCGAGCACACTCATGGTTCCCCCTCGCCGAACTGTCCAGTCACGGCCCCGACCCTACGCAGCACTACGTTCGCCATCGTGCTCGGAGGTCCGGTCCAACTCGCCTATGCCGTCGGCAACGTCGAATTGGCCGCAGTCACGTGGGCCGCTCGGGGTGCCGGGCCGTTCTTCGTGCGTGAACACATCGAGGTCACCAACGTTCGCGTGCGCGGCGTCATGGCGACCTTCGATCACTCGTCCGCATACGGGCAATGGGGCGACGTGATGGTCGAGCTGATCCACCAGCACGACGGCGGTGACGACCCGGTCGTCGGAACCAGCGGCATCCATCACGTCGCGCATTTCGTCGACGACTTCGCGTCGACGTCAGCCGAGCTCTCGGCCGCGGGAAACGCCGAAGTCCTCTACGCGGAGACGATCACCGGGATGCCGTTCGCATTTCACGACGGGCTGACCGATCGGGGCCATCTGATCGAGATCTACGAACGAACGTCTCCACTTGCAGCGTTCTACGAACTGGTCCGAGCTGCGTCGGTCGGCTGGGACGGCGCGGATCCGGTCCGGCACCTCTGATCAGCGTCGGTTCGACGTGGGGTCAGCTGATGCGACCTGCTTCGTGGATCTCACGGCTGGAGCCGATGTTCATCCGGTTCGGCGTCATGCCGGCAGTGGTCTGGCCGGCGTCGACGACCAGCGTGTGGCCCGACACGTAGCGGGAATCGTCGCTGGCCAGGTACAAGGCAGCCGCGGCGATGTCGTGGGGAACTCCGGCGTAGCCGAGCGGTGACATCGAGGCAATCCGTTCGTTCGTCTTCTCCAAGTCGTTCGGATCACCGCTGGTGACCGACGCCGTCATGGCGGTGACCGTATTGCCGGGAGCGATCGCGTTGACCCGAATGCCGTTCGGCGCCAGCTCGTTGGCCACCGACTTCGTCAGACCGATCACCCCGTGCTTGGCAGCGGTGTACGCGTGCGGACCCAGCCCGCCGAGGACGCCAGCGGTGCTCGCAGTACTGATGATCACCCCGGAATTCTGCGGGAGCATCACGCGAGCTGCGTGCTTGGTGCCGAGGAACACGCCACGCAACAGGATCGCGATGGTGTTGTCCCATGCGTCGGTCGACATCTCGGAGATGCGCCCGACGGCGCCGACGATGCCGGCGTTGTTGAACATGATGTCGAGCTGGCCGAATTCGGACACCGCCAGGTCGACCGACGCCGCGACCTGCGATTCGTCGAGAACATTGACCTCCGCGAAGCGAGCCCGTGGTCCCAGTTCGGCGACCAGGGCGCGACCTGCGTCGACCTGCATGTCGGCGACGACCACCTGCGCGCCCTCCTCGACGAACAGCCGTGCAGTGCCGGCACCGATCCCGCTCGCCGCTCCGGTGATCACTGCAGTCTTTCCTTCGAGACGTCCGGTCATCGCGTTCTCCTCTGGTTGGTCATCGTGGTGGTCATACGTTTGCGGTCACGCGCCGAATCCGTGGTCGAGCAGGGCAGCCTGCGCGCGCTCGACCACTGCGGTCCACAGCGCAACGGCGCGTTCGCTGGTGAAGTCGAGGGTCCCCACGGCGAACACCGGGATCACCCAGCCGCACGCGATGCCGACTCTGTAGTCCGCCTGCAACGACTCGAAGGAGTACCCGCTGACACCGTTCGCCACGAGGGCGTCGTGGTAGGCGTGGAGCAGGTCGGTCTCGTGAGCGCGTCGGTCCGCAACGTTGAGATTCTGCGAGAGCAGGTAGCCGACGTCTTCGGTACCGCCGCCCTGGCTGATCGTCTGCCAGTCGACCACGGCCACGGAGCCGTCGGTGTCGAACATCAGGTTGTCGGCGCGGTAGTCGAAGTGGACCAGCGTGTGCGGCATCGCCTCGAGATCGTCGAGGATCTGCCCGCGAACCGACGAGTACCCGGCCACGTAAGCCTCGAGTTCGGGCAGGATCACGTTGCCGAATGCTTCCATGAAGCCAGGAAGCGATGCGTCGTAGATCGCCGCGCCGGACTGGTTCAGCGGTCCGTTGATGATCGGCACGAAGTCAGCGTCTTCGAGACCGGCGCCTCCCCAGAACGCGGCGTGATGACCGGCAAGCGCCACGAGGGCCTGTTTGGCCTGCTCGACGCTGAGCCCTGCCAGCTGGTCACCCAGCGTCAGCGTCGACAGGTCCTCCATCAGGAGCATGTACCGCTCGTCCTCGGGTACGTCGGCGGTGTCGCAGGTGACGTGGTACACCGCAGGTGTCCGCAGCGATGACTTCGGCGCGAGCTCGGCGTAGAAGCGATGCTCACGTTCGTAGATCCGAGTGGGGTGCATCATCGCTCGGACTTCTGGCGACGAGGTCGGGAACTTCGCAATCACGCTGGTGGGCGCATCGGTCGCCGCGCCCTCGTACACCACGCCGACCTTGCCGACTTCACCCATGAAGCCAACGCCGGCAGCACCCGTGTCGAGCACCACCGAGGCAACGGAGGTGTCGGCACCGATCGTGCCCGATCCTCGCAACGCCTCGGTCATCCACTCGGCAGTGATCTCGCTCGTGGTCGTGGGGAGGTTGGAAGTCATGGCGGCGAACGTAGCGACGTACCGCAAGCTCGCTCGCACCGGAACGAGGCTGACCCCTACATCGCGGGTCTGACCCCTGATGCAGAACTCGGCAGTCAGCGCGTCCGAAGGCGGCCCGTGTCGGGGCCGGAGTCGTCGGTGTCACGGCCACCGATCACCACGACGGCAACTCCGTCGGATTCCTCGACGCGATGACATCCGACGCCCTCCCATGCCGGCGGACCGGAGTGCGATCCGTCGCGGACGTCGAAGGAGGCGCCGTGAAGCGGACACGTCAGGCCGAACCCGCGCAGGCGTCCTTCGCTCAGGGGTGTGTCGGCGTGCGAGCAGTTGTCGTCGAGCGCGTAGAGCGAGCCGGCGACGCGACACACGACGACACCATCGCGTCCGATGCTCTCGAAGCACCGCAGTTGCCCGTCGGCGAGATCGCTGAGATCGCCGAGATCGACGCGTTCGCCATCAACCATCGAGCGGCCCCAGTGCCAGGTGGCGATCGATCGTGTCGTGGAAGTACTTGATCCGGCGTTCCTGCCACGGCATGTACTCGCCACGGAAGCCACGCGACCGGAGGCCCTGTTGCTGCGTATTCCAGATCGCAACGTCCTGGTCGATGCCGGGCCCGCAGGAGACCTCCCCGGCGATCCCGGTCTGGTGCTCGACCTGATGGTCGATCGACACCCAGTCGCGCATCGAGTTCGACCAGTACTCACTGGAGCCCTCGGGGAACAGCGTGAGGTACCACATGTCGAAGTAGCACCGCTGCGGGTCGGTCGGGTCGGGAGTGGCGCGCAACCAGATGCAGCCGTCGGGCTTCATGCTGAACGAGATGTTCGGGAACACGGTGTAGTGGTAGTTGTCGGTCAGCTGCTCGTCGGAGTAGGACGAGAAGTCGTACCCCTTCGATGCGCCAAGTTCTCGCTTGCGTTGCTGCAAGGCCGTGCGCAGGGACGGCAGATCGCCGAGGTGGGGCTCGGGGTCGAGTTCCCAGAACTCGAGGTCGGGTCCGAGGCTCTTGATCGTGCGCTCCGGCTTGCCTTGGTACTGCGGGCCCGGCGCGCCGCCGGGCATCAGCATCCGTGCGTGCCCCGATGGGTAGAGATCGAACTGACAACCACTGTGGTGCTCGTTCATCGACGCCAGGGTCTGAGGGTGGACGTACGGGAGGTGGTAGCTCTCGTTGAAGTTGTCCTGGACGCACTTCCAGTTGAAGTTGCCGGCGACGGTCACCCAGTGAGTGCGCTTCATCTGCTCCATGCGGTACACGTCGAGATGTTCCGCAACCGGGTCGAGCCACTCGCGCAGCGGCGCGGCGTCGGGGTCCATGTTGAACCAGATGAACCCGGCCCACGTGTCAGATGGCATCTCGACGAGGTTGCGGACCCCACACGGGCTGCCCTGCGGGAAGTCGTCCTCGTCGGGGACCCAGTTGAGTCGCCCATCGGTACCGAAGCGCCATCCGTGATAGGCGCACTGGAATTCACCGGTCAGCAGCGAGCCGACCTCGGCCGTCACGAGACGATTGCCACGGTGCTGGCACACGTTGAAGAACACTCGGACCACGTCGTCTTCGCCGCGCACTGCGATGACCGAATCGCGTCCGATCTCGTAGGTGACGTAGTCGCCGGGCTCGGCGATCTGATCGACACGACCCGCGACCTGCCACACGCGTGGCCACAGCGACTCCTCTTCGCGACGGGCGAACTCGGGCGCCCAGTAGCGCTCGCTCCGTATTGCCGTAGAGCTCAGTTCCGGTTCGGGCGCCTTGTTGCGCGGGGTTCCCCGCACCGTCACGGGCTGTTCGATGATGTCGGTCATAGCACGCTCCTCGACCAGTACTCGGAAGTTCCGCGCCCACTAACCTAATGAGCGTTCAGCAACTCGGACGGCTCCGAGCTGCAGGAGAACACCACCAGGGGGACCCGACCACACATGCAACGACGCTCGACGGGTTCGCCCGGATGATCCGCGGCATCCACCATGTCGCGATCTCGACTCCCGACCTGGATCGTCTCGCCGCGTTCTACACCGACGTGATGGGCTTCGAGGTCGTGATGGCCACGCAGTGGCGAGACCGAGAGATCGTCGACCGGATGATCGGCCTGACGGGCTCTGCTGCGCGGCAGGTGATGTTGAAGGCCGGGAACGCGTACCTCGAACTGTTCCAGTACGAGTCGCCAGCGCCGCGAGTCGCCGATCCTGCCCGAGATCCGTCGTGGCACGGTTACACGCATTTCTGCGTCGACGTCGTCGACATCGATGCCGAGTACGAACGACTCTCGGCACACGGGATGACGTTCCACGCTCCCCCGCCCTCCGTCGGCGAGATGGGGCACGCGCGGCTCCGGGCGATCTACGCCCGCGACCCCGACGGCAACATCGTCGAACTGCAGGAGGTGCTCGACCCCGACCTCCCGTTCGGGCTCGACCACACCCAACTCGTCAGCTTCGAAAGGGCAGCACCATGAGCGAGGCCGTCATGCCCGTCACCATCGGTCCCGGCGAGGCGCGATGTCCCGGACCGAGTACGAGGGACCTGATCCTCGGCGACTCGACGCCTCCGCCGTCGCCACTGCTCGAGGAGTCGTACACATACGCCGGCGACGACGACGTGCCGTACGACGAGTTCACGTCCCCGGCCTTCGCCGCCGCCGAGCACGACCACGTCTGGTCACGCACCTGGCAATGGGCATGCCGCGAGGAGCACATTCCCGAGCCGGGCGACTACTACGTCTACGACATCGGCGACCGGTCCGCAGTGATCGTGCGTGGGCCCGACGGCACGGTGAAGGCGTTCCACAACGCCTGCTTGCACCGCGGCACGCAGCTCAAGCCGCCGGCATCGGTCGGCTACAGCCCGAAGCTGCGCTGCCCGTTCCATGGGTGGACCTGGTCGCTCGACGGAGAGCTGACCGACCTGCCATGCGAGTGGGACTTCCCGCACGTCGACGCCGACGAATTCCGCTTGCCCCAGGTGCGCACCGGCCTCTGGGGGGGCTTCGTCTTCGTCAACTTCGACGACGACGCTCCCTCGCTGCAGGAGTATCTCGGCGTGCTGCCGGAGCACTTCGCGAACTGGGATCTCGCCGATCGCTACGTCGAGGTGCACATTCGCAAACGGCTCCCGGCGAACTGGAAGGCCTCGGCCGAGGCCTTTCTCGAGGCGTATCACATCCTCGAAACGCACTCGCAGTCGATCTACACCGCCGGGGACGCCAACGCCCAGTACGACGTGTTCGGCGACCACGTTAGCCGATTCATCCACACGATCGGCACGACGAGCCCGCACGTGCCGGCCGAGAAGCGCCCCGACGAACAGCGCATCTTGAACATGCTGATGGCGCGCAAGAACCCCGGTCACGAGGTTCCGGCGATCCCGGAGGGCGAACGCGCCCGCGACGTGTACGCCCGACACATGCAGGCAGTACTCGGCGAGCAGTACGACAACGACTTCTCGCATCTGTCGGTGACCGAGACGATCGACTCGATCGAGTACTTCGTGTTCCCAAACGCCTTCTTCTTCCCCGGCCTCCAGATCCCGCTGTGCTACCGGTTCCGGCCCGACGGTCCAGACCCCGATCGCTGCATCTACGAGGTGCTCTTCCTCAGGCCCAAGCCACGGTCGGGTCCGACGCCGCCACCCGCCGAACCGTTCGACCTCGACGTCGACGACAGCTACACGACCGTGCCCGGGCTGCCGACCTCGCTCGGCCAGGTGCTCGACCAGGACACCACGAACCTGGCGGCACAGACCCGCGGCTTCAAAGCGAGCAAGAAGCGCGGCCAAACACTCGGCAACTACCAGGAAGTGCGCGCCCGACACTTCCAGTCAACGGTCCGCCGATACATCAACGAAGGGACATTCACCACATGAGCCGAGATTCGATCGAAGACCTCGTCCACGCCTACGCCGACGCCGTCGTGCATCGCAATGCCGACCAGTGGTCGTCGACGTGGGCGGCCGACGCTGTCTGGGAGTTGGGCAAGGGACGCCAGGTCGAAGGGCGCGACGCCATCCTCGACCTGTGGAACTCGGCGATGGACGGCTTCAAGGCCGTCGTCCAGAACGTCGTCAACGGCACGGCCGATCTCGATGACGTTGCGGGGACCGGAACGGGTCGCTGGTACATCCACGAGCACTGGTGCCGCGCCGACGACTCCCGCGGCATCCTGCTCGCCTACTACGACGACACCTACACCCGCGTCGACGGTGAGTGGCTGTTCGCCAGCCGCGAGCTCGTCGTCCAGTACGGCGGCGCACCCGATCTGTCCGGTCCCTTCCTGAACGCTTGGAGCTGACCTGCGATGTCCGTCCTCACCTCTGGCTTCGCCGCGACCAAGGGCACCGATCTCGCGCTCGCCGATGACACCGGAGCTCGAACCTGGGCCGAACTCGACGAACGCGTCAACCGACTGATCCACAGTTTCCGTGACGCCGGCATCGGTGCCGGCGACACGATCTCGGTCATCTCGGGCAACTGCAACGAATGGTTCGAGGTTGCGTTCGCCTGCGCGAACGCCGGCATCGTCTACGTGCCGGTGAATTGGCACTTCGTCGCCGCCGAAATCGCGTACGTGCTCGACGATTCCGGATCGAAGGCGGTGGTGGTCGGCCACCACTTCCTCGAACAGGCGACCAAAGCGCTCGCCGACGAGCGATCGAGCGGCGTCGAGCTGGCACTCGTCGTCGGTGCGCCAACCACGGGACGCTTCCAGAACTACGACGAGTTCGTCGCGGCCGGATCACCCGACGAGCCGGAGGGGCAGAGCTTCGGCGGGCCGATGTTCTACACCAGCGGTACCACGGGCAACCCGAAGGGAGTTCGGAGTTCGCTGACCAACATGCCGGGTGACGCCGACCCCGCGATCTGGCAGCTGGTCGGTGCCGGCTTCTCGTCGATGGTGCCCGAAGGCGGCCGCACCGTGCTGTGCGGGCCGTTCTACCACTCGGCCCAGTGGGCCTTTTCGTTCCTGCCGATGATCGTCGGAACCGCCACGGTGATGCAACACAAGTACGACAGCGCCGGGGTGCTCGCGCTGATCGACGAGTACCAGGCCACCAACATCCACCTCGTGCCGACGCAGATGAAGCGGATGGTCGACCTGCCCGACGATGTGAAGAAGTCGTTCGACGGGTCGTCGCTGCATCTCGTGCTGCATGGCGCCGCGCCCTGCCCGCCCCTGGTGAAGCAGGCGATGATCGAGTGGTGGGGCCCGGTGATCACCGAGTACTACGGCTCGACCGAGGGGTCGGTGATCACGATGATCGACTCCGAGTCGTGGCTGGCCAAGGGTGGCAGCGTCGGTCAGCCAATGCCGAACATGGAGGTGATCGTCGTCGGCGACGACGGGACACGCCTCGGAGCGAACCAGCCCGGCACCCTGTATTTCCGAAACGCGATGGGCACGGACTTCGAGTATCACAATGCCCCGGAGAAGACCGCGGATGTGCACCTCGAACCCGGCGTGTTCACCACCGGCGACGTCGGCTACCTCGACGACGACGGGTATCTCTGGTTGAGCGACCGCAAGATCGACATGATCATCTCCGGCGGGGTCAACATCTACCCGGCCGAGATCGAAGGCGTGCTCGGTGGCCACGACCTCGTCGCCGAGGTCGCGGTGATCGGCGTACCGAACGAGGAGTTCGGCGAGGAGGTCAAGGCGATCGTGGCGCTGATCGACCCCTCACTCGGCACCGATGCGCTGGCCGACGAACTGCGCGCCTACTGCCGTGAGCTGCTCGCCGGCTACAAGGTGCCCCGATCGATCGACTTCCTCGCCGAGCTTCCGTCCACCGGCACCGGCAAGATCCAGAAGGCCAAACTCCGCGATCCCTACTGGAAGGGCCGCGATCGCCAGATCTGAGCACGCCTCCCACCCACCCGCGATGAGCGAAACGACCGCATACGGCGGTTTGGCTCATCGCAGCCGGCGTCCGCTCCACCCGCGATGAGCGAAACGACCGCATACGGCGGTTTGGCTCATCGCTGCGGCGTCGTGGTGGCGGCCCAGTTGATCGAGTTGGCCAGAATGCGCCGGTAGGTCGGGTCGGCGTAGGTGTTCGGGCCGTCGCCGAACTGGAGGTAGGCGATCGGTGATCGGCCAACTGTCGTGGTCCAGGCGACCAGGTCGCTCCCAGGCGGGTGACTCCAACCGGCGCGGTCGTTCCGGCTGCCGCGGATCGCGAGGTCGGCCGAATAGAAGTTGGTGTCGACGAAGTCGTACGTGCTGCGCATCAGCGGCTGCACGCGGTCCTCGAACACCGGGAACAGGTAGAGCTCGTCGGTGATCTCGAAGGTGGGGTCGACCCCTTCGCAGATCGGGTGGCTGGTGTCGAGCACCTCGACGGTGTGTGTCACATCGTGCCGATATCCCGAATCGGGGTATGCGACCCCGCCGAGGACCGCCGGCTGATAGTGGAAGCGACCGCCGACGATGTCTGCGTAGCCCTCCCACGCCGGCCAACCAGCGATCGCATGATGCAGAAACACCATGCCCTTGCCCTCGTTCAGGAGTGAGCGGAACTTGTCCGGATAACCCTCGGGTGGATCCGAAAACTCCGCCGGCGGATCCGACCGGCCGAACACGACGCCCGGCATGTCGTACATCACGAAGACATCGAAGTCGGCTGCTCGGGCCGGTTCGACGAGCTCCAAGGCCTCCGGCTGCTCGACGCGGGTCCAGTCGATGCCCTCCATCGATTCGAACACGTCGAAGAACGCGGGCCCGTCGAACGGATGCCCCTTCGTGACGACGGCAACACGAATCACACCCGACATGCCGCGAACGTACCCACCAATGAGCCAAACCGCCGTATCCGGTCACCTCACTCATCGCCCTGCTCGGGCCACCCCCCACCGATGAGCCAAACCGCCGTATCCGGCCACCTCGCTCATCGCCGACTGCGTGTCGGCGTCCGGTCGGGTGGCAGGATCGGCGGATGAGCGATGACGTGCTGCTGGTCGACGACCCACTCCCCCGCGTGCGACGCCTGACGTTGAACCGGCCGGACAAGCGCAACGCGCTGAACGATGCGCTTCGGGGTGCCTTGTTCGATGAGCTCCGGCGCGCCGACCGCTCCCGCGACGTCTCGGTGATCATCATTCGTGGCGCCGGACCCGCCTTCTGCGCTGGCTACGACCTCGGGTCCGCGAACAGTGACGTCGAGCGTCCGATCGCCAAGCAGGACGGTTGGTGGAGCCGCCACGTCGTCAACAACTGGTTCGAGATGTGGGACATGCCGACGCCGATCATCGGCCAGGTCCACGGCTACTGTCTTGCGGGCGGCAGCGAACTGGCGGCAGCGTGCGACCTCGTGTACGTGGCTGAGGACGCGAAGATCGGCTACCCGCCCGTACGTCTGATGTCGCCACCCGACATGCAGTGGCAGACCTGGCTGATGGGACTTCGCCGGGGCATGGAGGCGTTGCTCACCGGTGATGCGATGAGCGGAACCGACGCGGTGGCGGCCGGCATGGCCAACCGCGCGCATCGCGCCGACGAACTCGACGACGCCGTGCTCACAGTGGCCGAACGAGTCGCCAAGATCCCGATCGAACTGCTCGCACTGAACAAGCGTGCAGCACATCGGGCGATGGAGGCACAGGGTATCCGCACCGGCATTCGGGCGACCGCCGAGATCCAGGCACTGGGATTCCATCAGCCGCCCTCGATCGAGTATCTCCAGTCGTTCGCCAAGGTCGGCGTGTCGAAGGCGCTCAGCGAGCGGGACGCAGCGTTCAGCGACTATCGCGAGAGGTCCGAACCGGGATCGGACGGCTGACACGTCGCTCGCTATGGTGGCGAGCGACCCCGCCGAACAGCGGCTCCGGGGCACGAATCGACATTGGGGGAAGATGTGAGCAGCGCGGGCAACAGCAACGAGTGGATCGGTGACTCCACACTGGGAGAACGTTTCCCGGCGTGGACGCGAGGCAACGCCGCCGACGTGTTCCCCGACCCGTTCAGCCCCCTCGGGAAGTCGCTCGTGCTGCAAGCAGCGCTGTCGCGTGGCCTGCGCGACGCGTACATCGACCTGGGCGCGTTGAGCTACGACGAGTTCGAGACGCCCGAGACACCCGACCTGTTCAAGGTGTTCGGCGGCTACGTCTACAACCCGCTCACGATGACTCGGATCCTTGGTGCGCGCATGCCTGGCGCATCGCCGGAGATGATCGACCAAGCGTTCTTCGACGAGCGCGACGAAGTGCCGCCCTACGAGGAGCAGCCGTGGCACGTGTCGCCCGAGCACGAGGCCAAGCTCGGCGAGTCGATGGCATGGTCGATGTCGGCGGCCGAACTCCCCGAACTCGACGCCGACCGACGGATGGCGCGGTCATTGCGCGAACACCGCCCCGATCTGACCACGCTGACCGACTCGGCCCTACTCGCACGGGCTCGTTCGATGGCACCGCTGCTCCAACAGACCTTCGAGAACGCCATGCGGGTGTCGTCGATGGCGCCGAACGGGCCAGGTGCACTCGGCGCCGTCTGCGAGGCGCTCGGCGATCCGACATTGTCGATCAGGCTCCTGGCAGGGATCGAAGTCGACTCGGGCGCACCCTCGCACGCAATGTGGGAACTCGGACGCGTCGCTGCCGCCTCCGACGAGGTGTCGGCGGCGTTCGACGCCGGACCCGACCAGGTGCTCGACGTACTGCGCGCATCGGGCTCGTCCGATGCCCGTGACTTCCTCGATCGGTTCGACGAGTTCCTGTTCGAACACGGCGCACGTGCGCAGAACGAATACGACATCTACTCGACGTCATGGGAGGTCAAGCCGCGTATTGCGCTGGCGGCGATCGACCTGATGCGCCGCTCCGACGAGTCGCAGGCGCCGACCAACCGCACCGGAGCATCGATCGCCGAACGCGACCGGGTCGCCGCCGACATCCGGGCGAAGATCGCCGACGAGCCCGAGACAGCGGGCATGTTCGAAGCGGCGCTGCAGTCGGCACAGGTCTTCCTGAGCGGCCGCGAGCGGGCGAAGACGAACGTGGTCACGGTGATCAACGAGATGCGCGTCGCCCTACGCGAGTTCGGGCGGCGCCTGGTCGAGCGAGGCGTGATCGACCAGATCGAAGAGGTCTTCATGGTGACCAACGACGAGCTCGACCGGCTGCACCTGCATCCCGACACCATGAAGGACCTGATCGCCGCGCGGTGGGCGCAGTTCCGATCGCTGTTCGACTACGAACCGGTGTTCATCGTGAACGGGCGGGTACCAGAGTTGTCGGAGATGACCCCACGCGGCGGCAAGGACGTCTCGGCAGCAACCGTTGGGTTGGTGCTCTCCGGGGCGGCCGGCTCGGGCGGGACCGCTACGGGCCGCGCCAGGGTGATCCTCGACGCCGCTGACCCAGCAGGCCTCGAGCCGGGCGACATCCTCATCGCTCCTCAGACCGACCCGTCGTGGGTCCCGCTGTTCGTGCCGGCGGCCGGTGTGGTGGTCAACGTCGGCGCGATGGGCAGCCACGCAATGATTGTGTCGCGCGAGCTCGGCGTTCCCTGCGTCGCATCGGTGGCCGACGCCACCGACATCATCCCGGACGGGGCCACGGTCACGATCGATGGCAACGCGGGCACGGTCACCATCGACGCTTTGCCCTCCTGATCACCATGACAACTCCTGCGGAGTTCAGTCTCGCTGAGGTCCACGAGGCCATCGCCGCCTCTCGGCCCGATGGCGACTGCCTGGTCTTCCGCGACCACCGCTACTCGTGGGCCGAGATCACCGAGCGCACCCGACGCCTCGCCAATCACCTGATCGGCGCAGGGCTCGGCGTGCACACGGAACGCGCCGAGCTCGCCGGGCACCAGAGCGGCCAGGACCACCTGGCGATCTATCTGCACAACGGCAACGAGTACCTCGAGTCGATGCTCGGCGCACTCAAGGCACGGGTGGCCTCGCTGAACGTCAACTATCGCTACGTCGCCGAGGAGTTGCTGTACCTGCTGACCGACTCGCAGGCCAGCGCCGTCGTGGTCCATTCGGCATTCACGCCAACGCTCGCCGAAGTGCTCGACCGCCTCCCGAAGCTCCGCGTCATCCTGCAGGTGCCGGACGAGTCGGGACATCCGCTGCTGCCCGGTGCCGTCTGGTACGAGGACGCGCTCGCCGCGGCATCGCCGCAGCGTCCCGACGTCGAATGGAGCCCCGACGACCTCTACATGCTCTACACCGGCGGCACCACCGGGATGCCCAAGGGTGTGATGTGGCGCAACGGCGACGCGATGGTCGAGTGCTTCGGCGGATCCAAGACCGCCACCACGATCGAGGAGTTCGTCACCGAGGCCAACACCGGACTGCAGGCCCTTCTCGCTCCCCCGTTCATGCACGGCGCCGGCCACTGGATGAGCTTCCGCACCTGGCTCGGCGGTGGAACGGTGTTCGTGCAGTCGGTTCCCGAACGACTCGACCCGGTCGACATCTGGTCGATGATCGAGCGTGACCAGGTCAACTTTCTGCTGATCGTCGGCGATGCATTCGCTCGCCCGTTGCTCGACGAACTCGACCACCCCACCAACGGCGAGGACTACGACCTCTCGTCGCTCACCGTCGTGCTGTCCGGTGGCGCACCGCTCTCGGCACCACTGAAGGACGAGTTCCTCGCCCACCTCCCGACGCTGATGATCGTCGACGGGCTCGGATCGTCCGAGGCGGGCGGCCAGGTGTCGCACGTGTCGACCGGCGGCGGGGCAACCACGGGCACGTTCGAGATCACTCCCGGCAACGTCGTGCTGTCGGCCGACCTCGACCGTGTGCTCGAGGCCGGCGACCCGGAGATCGGCTGGCTCGCGAAGTCCGGCCGATTGGCGCTCGGCTACCTCGGAGACCCGGAGAAGACCGCTCGCACATACCCCGTCGTCGACGGTGTTCGCTACGCGATCCCCGGGGACCGTGCCCGCCTGCTCGAGGGTGGCATCGTCGAGCTGCACGGACGCGACTCGGTCACGATCAATTCCGGCGGCGAGAAGATCTTCGCCGAGGAGGTCGAGGCCGCGATCAAGTCCCACCCGGGTGTCTACGACTGCATCGTCGCTGGCCGACCGAGCGAGCGCTGGGGGAACGAGGTCGTCGCCATCGTGCGGATCCGCGAGGGCTACGAGGCCGACGACGACGCGCTGCGCGCCGCAGCGGCCGCACACATCGCCCGCTACAAACTGCCGAAGGAGATCCGCTACGTCGACGAGATCGTGCGGTCGCCGAGCGGCAAGGCCGACTACCGCTGGGCCAAGCAGGTCGCTGGGAAACCCCTAGCCTGAACCAGGTGACCGAGCCCGCAGCGACCCGCCCTACGTGGGACACCGACGACCTTCCGCAAGGTGACGAGAAGGTGGCTGCGGTCCAGGGCATGTTCGACGCCATCGCGCCGAAGTACGACCGGCTGAACCGGATCATCTCGTTCCGCCTCGACGTTCGTTGGCGAAAGCGAGCAGTCCGCGACCTCGCACTGCCTGCAGGGAGCGTGGTGCTCGATCTGGCGAGCGGCACCGGCGACCTGTGCATCGATCTCGCGGCCGGCGGGGTGCGCCCGATCTCGATGGATCTCAGCTTCGGGATGCTGTCTGCCGATCGATCCGGCGTCCCACTTGTCCAGACCGACATTCTGCGCCTTCCCGTGCCCGACGCGACTGTCGATGGCGTCACCTGCGGCTTCGCACTACGGAACCTGCTCGACCTCCCCACGTTCTTCGGTGAACTCGGCCGCGTGGTGCGTCCGGGCGGCCGGATCGCCTTGCTCGACGTGAGCGTGCCCAGCAACCGCATGGTTCGTTGGGGCAACGACATCTACTTCGGGAAAGTCGTCCCCCGGATCGGTGCCCTGCTGTCCGACGGAGCTGCGTATCGCTACCTGCCCAAGAGCGTCGCCTATCTGCCCACGCCAGACGAGATGTTGGCCTCGCTGCGATCAGCGGGGTTCACCGACGCAACGCATGCACAGCTCTCGGGCGGACTGACACAGCTGATGGTCGCCACCCGGGATCGATGAAGGCCATCACTCGACCACTGTCGCTGTACGTCGACGGTGCGGTCGACCTGAACGACATCGCAGGTGGCGACGGCGTGCTGTTCGTGCGCAACGCGGTGGGTGTCGCCGGTCGCGGCATCGCGGCGAACGTGCCGGTCGACCAAGCGGCCGCCTTCCTCGCCGACCTCGATCACGACTCCTCCGTTGCGGGAACAGGTCCAGTGGCGCTCGGCAGCGTGCCGTTCGCCCCCGGTGCGGCTGCCGAACTCGTGGTGCCGCAGGTGCAGTTCCGCAAGGACGCCTCCGGGGCCACGACCGTCACCGTTGTCGGCGACGTCGACGCAGCCGGCGACGTCGTCGCCGAAGCTCTCACCCGGCGTGACCCTGCACCCGCCGCAGCCGCGACGTGGTCGATCGAGCCCGGCGTCGACGTCGAGGAGTACCTCGCTGCGGTAGCCACGGCACGAGATGCAGTGCGCGCCGGCAACTTGACCAAGGCGGTGATCGCCCGTCCGATCATCGTGCGGTCGAGCGAGACGATCGACGTCCATGCGGTGCTTCGTCGTCTTCGCGCATCGTTCGGGTCGAGCTATCGGTACTCGATCGACGGTTTCATCGGCGCGTCGCCCGAACTGCTCGTCGAGGTCGATGGACCCATCGTGCGATCGCACCCGCTCGCCGGCACAGCACCACGCACCGGCGATGTCGACAACGACGCGCAGATCGCCGCCGAGCTCATCGCCAGCACCAAGAATCAGATCGAACACCGAGTGGTCATCGACGTCGTGCACGACACGTTGCTGCCGTGGGCGAGTTACCTCGACTGGGAGCCCGAGCCGTCGATCGTGACCGTCGCCAATGTGCAGCATCTCGGCACCCGGATGGAGGGGGTGCTGTCGCAGCCCGGTCCATCGGTGGTCGAGCTGGTGCGGGCGCTGTCGCCGACCCCCGCTCTGGGGGGTCACCCGCGCCACGAAGCGATCGAGTTGATTCAGCGGGTCGAGGGGTTCGAGCGCGGACGCTACGGCGGCGCAGTCGGCTGGGTGGACGCTTCCGGCAACGGTACGTGGGCGGTCGCGATCCGTTGCGCCGAACTCTCCGCCGACCGGCGCTCGGCGCGGCTGGTTGCCGGTGGCGGCATCGTCGCCGACAGCGATCCGCACTCCGAGCTGGCCGAAACGCAGGCCAAGTTCCAAGCGATGCTCAGCGCCATCGTGCGCCCCTAGGTCCGGCGCCCCGCCGGCGCCGGGCACACCGATGAGCCAACCCACCACAGACGGCCACTTCGCTCATCGCACCTCCAGACCCCACCACACCGATGAGCTGAACCACGACAGACGGCCACTTCGCTCATCGCACCGTGGTCACGCTGCACTGGCGCGTTCGCGCGCGTTGCGGATCAGCTGCTCGACCACGTCGATGGTCACACGGTCGAGGCGCTTGATGGAGAGACAACCCTTGCCCGTCGTGTGCGGACTGAGCTCGTCGCGGAGCGGATCCGGTGGCCCAGACCCATCGACGACACCGTAGATGGTCAGTGCCGTCTTGCGAGGCGAGAAGCCGACGCCGAACCAGTCGTGGGTCCCAGTCGTGTTCGTGTAGGTCATCGTGCCGAAGCCCACGATCGACGGACCCCACATCACCACCGGAGCGTCGGCAACCCGCTCGCACAGCGTTCGAAGCGCATGACCCTCCGAGCGTCGGGCCTCGTTGAGAACGGAGTCGAGGAAGGCCGTCACGTCGGCATCCGTGGGGCGGGTCTTGATGCCGGTCATCAGGAGGGTGTTTCATCACGATCAGCGCAGTGTTCGCGCGCTCGTCGCCTCATCAGCATTCGGTTCAGACAGCGCCGATCGCGTCGACGACGGCGGCGTGGAGGGCAGTATGGACCTCGACGTTGTGGCGTCGGTCGGTCGGGATGCAACACACCCACGGCCCGCGTCGGGAGAGCTGCTCGATGAGTTCATCGACCGCTTGCACCGTACGCGCCTCGAGACCGTAGGACGTCGCCAGCGCCACGGTGTCGACGCCCAGCGGCGTGCCGAACAGCTGCTCGAACTGCTGCTCGGGCAATGCGGCCGCTTGGGGCAGGAACGAAAAGATGCCGCCGCCGTCGTTGTCGACCACCACAACGCGTACGTCTGCCTCGCGGCGGGCCAAGGCGGTCAGGGCGTTGCTGTCGTGCACGAAGGCCAGGTCGCCGAGTAGCACGAAGGTCGTCCGACCCGTGAGCGCCCGCCCGAGCGCCGTACCGAGGACCCCGTCGATGCCGTTGGCACCACGGTTGGCGTGGGCTCGTGCTCGGTGGCCCCCGAACCATTCGAGATCGCGCACGGGCATCGAGGATGCGACGACGAGGTCGGCATCGTCGGTGAGCGTGTTCGCCACCGTCCGTGCAACTGCCGGTTCGGTCAGTTCGTCGAACCCGCCGAGCATGTCCCGGATCGCCTGGTCGGCGAGCCGATCCAACGAGATCCACGACTCGGCCCACCCACTGATCGCGCCGGGCGTCCTGGGCGCCGCATCCACGAGGTCGTCGATCGACACGACGGCGGTGACGTTGCCGTCGGGATCGATCACGCCGGGACCTCCGACCTGCAGCAGCAACGCACCGGCTTGCGTGGCACGGGCGGTCCACTGCGCGAGGACCTTCGATGCGGCCGGACGACCGATGCGGACGATGACGTCGGGGAGGTGATCGGTGGCGAACCGTTCGTTTCGCAAGAGCGCATCGGCAGTGGAGATGGCGCTGGGCAGCCGGCGCATCTGCGAGACCGGATCCGCAACGATCGGCCAACCGGTCTGTTGCGACAGCGCCCACACCTGATCGGCGACGACCCCGCTGCGACCACCCACGATGATCAGCCCCCGATCGCTCTCGAGCGACGGAACCGGGTCGGCACGGCGCCCACGAGTCGGTGCCAGATGTCTCCGGTCCGCTGATGTTCGATCTGGAAGCTCGCCGGCCGTGCCGAGCAACGGCTCGCGGAAGGCGAGGTTCAGCTGCACGGGGCCGTCGGCGGAATGCGACCACGCATCGAGTGCCAGTTCCCGCCACAACGACCGTTCGACGTCGATCGGAACTCCGGGGTCTCGCGACCACACGACGTGACGTCCGAAGAGGTCGACCTGGTCGATCGTCTGCGGGGCACCGACACCACGGAGTTCCTCGGGCCGGTCGGCGGTGAGCACGATCATCGGGATCTCGGAGAGACCCGCCTCGACCACCGCTGGGTAGAAGTTCGCCGCTGCGGTACCGCTCGTGCACAGCAGCAGCGCCGGATCACCATCCAGCGCGAGTCCAAGTGCCACGAACGCTGCCGATCGTTCGTCGTGAACGACGTGGACGCACATCTCGCCACGGTCGGTGAGTGCGAGCGCCATCGGCGTCGATCGCGAGCCCGGGGCGATCACCGCATGGCGGACCCCCAGGGTGAGCCATTCGTCGACGAGCGTTGCGCAGAACGTTGCCTGCACATCCTCGGGGCGGGGTTCTGCGGCGCCGACCATTGCTCACAGACGATAGGCGCATACCGTGTGGAACATGACCGTGAGCTCCGACCTGGACACGACCCGGCCCACCGTGACCGTCCAGGTGTGGTCCGACGTGGTGTGTCCGTGGTGCTACATCGGCAAGCGGAAGTTCGCCTCCGGACTGGCCCAGGTCGAAGCGGAACTCGCCCAGCAGGGCGTCGAGGTGGCCTTCGACGTGTCGTATCACCCATATCAGCTCGACCCGACAGCGTCCCCTGGCAGCGCCGCTCCGGTCATCGATGCCTACGCGAAGAAGTTCGGGGGCCACGAGCGCGCCGAGGCGATCATCGCCAACGTCTCGCAGCGCGCCGCCGAGGTCGGACTCGACTTCCGGATGGATCGTGCGCTGCGGGCCAACACGTTGCTCGCCCACCGGGTGATCTGGTTGGCTGCGCAACCGGATTCGCCGGTTGCGCAGGATGCCATGAAGGAGCGGTTGCTGCGGGCCTACTTCCACGATGGACTGAACATCGGCGACCCCGATGTGATCTCCGACTGCGCCAACGAGGTCGGCTTCGATCGGGACGCGGTCTACGAGTTCCTGGCGTCCGGACGCGGCACCGCCGAGGTTCGCGCCGAACTCGACGTGGCGAGCGACAACGGAATCACCGCGGTGCCGACCTACGTGGTCAACGGGCAGTGGGCGATCCCGGGCGCGCAGGAACCCGAGACGTTCGCCCAGGTACTGCGCAGGATGGCCGACCAGGCGGTCGCCGAGCGGTCCTGATGCCCGATGTCGAAGCCGGCCCGCGCCGGTTGGTCCTCGCTCACGGCTTCACCCAGACGGCTCGCTCGTGGGCGACGTTCGAGCAGTACCTGCACGCCGAGCTCCCCGATGTCGAGACCCGTGCAGTCGATCTCCCCGGCCACGGCGACGCCGCTCCCCCGGCGGACCTCGACTTGTGGGCGAGTGCCAGCCGGCTGGTTGAAGCGGGTGGCGCCGGCACATACGTCGGCTACTCGATGGGTGGACGAGTGGCGCTCCATGCCGCCCTCGCTTCACCCGACATCGTGCAACGACTCGTGCTGGTCGGCGCAACCGCCGGCATCGACGATCCCGACGAGCGCCGGGCGCGACTCGCAGCCGACGATCGACTCGCGAGCCACCTCGAAGTCGTCGGTGTGCCCACGTTCATCGACGAGTGGCTCGCGAACCCGCTGTTCGCCGGACTGAAGGAGGACACCGCGCTCCGATCCGACCGGCTCCGCAACACCGCAGCCGGGCTGGCTGCCAGCCTCCGCGCCGCCGGAACCGGCACGCAGACACCGCTGTGGGAACGCCTCGACGAGATCAGGTGCCCCGTGCTGGTGCTCGTCGGCGGGCACGATGCGAAGTTCACCGACCTCGGCCAGCGCCTGGTCGCCGGGCTGCGCTCCGCCGAGCTTGTCGTGATCTCCGGCGCCGGCCACAGCGTCCACCTCGAGCAGCCCGCGGCGACCGCCGAGGCGATCGCCTCCTGGCTTGCCTGAACCCGTTCCGATGAGCCAAACCGCCGTATCCGGCCACTTCACTCATCGCCGCACGCGCGCACCCGGTTCCGATGAGCCAAACCGCCGTATGCGGTCGGTTGGCTCATCGCTGAGGGATCGTCAGACGGCGAGGCCGATGGTGACGAGCAGGCCCCAGGCAAGCTGCAGCTTGCCGGTCGCGCCGAGCACGGGGATCAGCGCCGTCCCGGACGCGCCGCTGAGCACCGACCGGATCGGACCGATGGCGAGCGGGATCGCCAACAGGCCCAGGACGACCGGGACTCGCCACGCCGCTCCCACCACGGAGAGCACGAATGCTGCGCCGATCAGGGCGACGTAGAACCACCGCGTCAGCGGATCGCCGAGGCGCACGGCCAGCGTCTTCTTGCCCACCTCACGATCGGTCGGGATGTCGCGCAGGTTGTTGATGACGAGCAGCGCGCAGGCCAACGATCCAACGGCGCTCCCCATCACGAGCGACAGCGCCGTCACCGACTCGATGGCAGCGAACGTCGTGCCCGCCGTGGCGACGAGGCCGAAGAACACGAACACGAAGACCTCGCCGAGGCCGAGGTATCCGTAGGGGCGGGGTCCGCCGGTGTAGAACCACCCTGCGGCGATGGCGGCAGCGCCAACGAGCAGGAGCCAGGGCGAAGTGGACAGCGCGACGGCCAAGCCGGCCACCGCCGCAACCACGAACGACAGCAGCGCTGCCCGCTTGACCCCCGAGGGGCTGGCCAAGCCGCTCGCGACGAGACGGGTCGGCCCCACCCTGACGTCATCGGTTCCTCGAACACCGTCGCTGTAGTCGTTGGCGTAGTTGACGCCAACCTGCAAGGACAGGCTGACCACCAGTGCCGCGATCACACGCCACCACACGATGTCGGTCGGTTCGCCGACCGCTGCCGCAGCACCGACGGCAACCGGAACGACGGCTGCAGGCAACGTCCGGGGCCGCGCTCCGGTGATCCAACGATTCATGTGTGCGCCATGATGGAGCCATGACACAGCTGTGGCAACTCGGTGCACTCGATCTCGCCGATTCGCTGGCCACGTGAACCATCTGGTCGCGATCGATCTGCCGGGCGGCCCGGAGTTCGTCGACGAGCTGAGAAGGTTGTGGGACGCCGGTAACGCAGCCTTTCCGGTCGATCAACGCCTCCCTGGGCCTGCCAAGCACGAGCTGTGCCAAGCGATGCGCGTCGGCGACGAAGTCGAGCCTGGCGACGCGCTCGTCGTGGCCACGAGCGGATCGACCGGCGTCTCGAAGGGTGTCGTCCTGACGCACGATGCCGTCGCGGCATCGGCTCGGGCGACGAGCGCTCGGCTCGGCGTTCAGGACGACGACCACTGGCTGGCGTGCCTTCCGCTGTCGCACGTCGGTGGGCTCTCGGTGGTGACTCGAGCGCTCCATACCGGCACCGAACTCACGGTGCTCCCGAGCTTCGACCCGGCCGCGGTCGAAGAGTCGGGCGCCACCCTCGTGTCGCTTGTGGCGACAGCGCTCACGCGCATCGATCCGTCCCGATTTCGCACCATCGTGCTCGGCGGAAGTCGCCCGCCCGACGATCGTCCTGCCAACTGCGTGACCACCTACGGGATGACCGAGACGGGCAGCGGTGTCGTCTACGACGGTGTTCCGCTCGATGGTGTCGAAGTCGACATCGCCGAGGACGGAGAGATCCGACTGCGGGCGCCGATGTTGCTTCGCGGCTACCGCGACGGCACCTCGCCGGTCGATGACCAGGGCTGGTTGGCCACGGGCGACCTCGGCGTGTTCCTGCCCGACGGTCGACTGCACGTCGCCGGCCGGCGCGGCGACCTGATCATCACCGGGGGCGAGAACGTCTGGCCCGAGGCGGTGGAAGCCGCGCTCGGCGACCATCCGGGCGTGGCCGACGTGATGGTGCGCGGGGTGGACGACCCCGAGTGGGGGCAGGTCGTCGAGGCCGTCGTCGTGCCCGCGGGCGACTCACCGACACTCGAGTCGATCCGGGCGCACGTCAAACAGCACCACCCCGCCTTCATGGCGCCCAAACGCATGACCCTCGTCGAGTCGCTCCCCCGCACGGCACTCGGAAAACTCCGCCGCCACCCCACCTGAGCCCGAAATCTGCGCACCAGGTCGCCACCACCGGGCGGATCTGCGCAAGTTTCGGATGGGTCGACCGGGGTGTGCCGAAACGTGCGCACCAGATCTTCGCCCGGGGGCGAGGGCGCACAAGTTTGGGGATGGGTCGTGAAGTTCAGCCGGCGGCAGCCACGCCGGCGCCGCCGTCGATGACGTAGGTCTCGCCGGTGATCCAGCTCGCAAGGTCGCTCGCGAGGAACGTCGCCAGGTTGGCGATGTCCTGCGGATCCCCGAGCCGCTTCAGGGGCATCCGCGCCGCGAGCTGCTCACCGAAGTTGTCGACCAGGACTGCAGCGAAATCGGTGACGACGAGACCCGGCGCGATGCCGACCACTCGAGTCGGGCCGAGCTCGGAGGCCAGCTGTCGAGTCATGTGAATCAGCGCCGCCTTGGTCAGGTTGTAGATCCCGAGGCCGCCGCCGTCGGTGCGCAGTCCGCCGACCGATGCGATGTTGATGATCGTGCCGGGCTGCTCCTTGAACGACTGCTCCCACGCTGCCTTGCACCACAACAGCGGGGCCTCGAGGTTGACCTGGAACGTCTTGTCGTAGCGGCCCTTGTCGACGTCGAGGGTGCGTCCGTAGTAGGGGTTGGTGGCAGCGTTGTTGACGAGGATGTCGAGTCCACCGAAGCGTTCGATCGTCGCGCTGACAGCACGCTCGCCGGCGTCGGCGTCGCCCGCGTTGGCTGCGAAGATCTCGACGTCGCCGGTCATCTCGGATCTGGCGGCCTCCAGCTGATCCTGCTTGCGGCTGTTGATCATCACCTTCGCGCCCGACGCTGCGAGCGATGCCGCGATCGACTTGCCGATGCCCTTCGAGGCGCCGGTGACCAGCGCGACCTTGCCGTCGAGTGAGATGTCCATGGCCGACGAAGCTACGCGGGCCCGTGAGCGACGGACGAACCGGTGCGCTTCGGGCGACGTCGAGCCGCCGCCGTCAGCTCGTGTGGTTCGGATTCGCGGCCTCGGCCTGGTCGATGGTGACCAGGTGGCCCGACACGGTGAGGATCACCGAGACAGCGATCGCAACGGCCTGCAGCACGAACACGATGGCGGCGTACACGGCGAAGCCGAGGAACTGGCCGAACCCGGTCACGGCGTTGACGCTGCCGCTGGCGACACCAGCGATCAACCCGGTGACGACGAGGCGTCCCGCAACGAACCAGAACCGCCCATTCGTGATGCGCCAGCTGTGTTTCACACCGATGCCACAACCGCCGACAGCGGCGATCACCGAGGCCAGCGAAAAGCGCACCCACAGCAGCACCGTGGCCACCAACACCAGGAGCACCACGAAGACCGCCGTGAGGACGATCGCGGCACCCCCGCCACCGGCGACCACCACCAGCACCAACGGGAGCCATGCGGCGACCCAGACGCCGCCTAACACGCCGAGCACGACGATCCCCGATCCGATCACCGCAGGAGTGCGGCGCACCGCGCCACGGACCAATGCGCTGAGCGGTTCCGCCGGTCGCTCCCCCACGGGCGATTCAGCCACATGGGGATGCACCGCGCGGACGGCCAGGGCGACCGACCAGGCCGAGGCGACGACAACGGCAACGCCGAGCACGATCAACCACGGCAGCGCAGACCAGAAGATGTCCTGGATCAACTCCCAGGCGCGATCTGCTTCGGCATCGGTCAGTTGGGCGGTGGCCGTCGACCCGCCGAACACGTTCTGTTCGATGTCGAGGAGGTCGCGGAGTTCGCGGCCGCTGCCGCTCTCGAACGCCCAGACGACCAGCGCCCAACCAGCGACGCCGAGCAACAGCCAGACCGTGACGAGCAGCAGCCCGACCCGGCGGGCAGCGATCTTGACAGCAGCGACGGAGCGGTCGAACCAGGCCGAGAACGACGTGGCGTCGCGAGCCGGCGGCACCCACATGGGCGCTCGATGGTCGGTCCAACGAGCACCGTCCCAGTACCGCCATGTCCAGGGCTGCTCGGGATCGTCGTACCAGCCGGACGACGGCATCGGGGGCGGGCCGGTCGGCCAGGTCACGCTCGCAACCTACTTCGGCAAGCGGGAGGGGGCATGCGGCCACTTCGCTTATCGCGCAACGAGTGGAGTGGCGTCATCGCTCAGTCGTGGGACTGGCGGAAGCCCGCCGGCGCCGCACCGAACCAGTGAAACCGTTGGAGAAGATCGCGCTCGCTCGCCCGCATGCGCGCCGTCTCCTCCGGTTCTGCATGGTCGTGGCCGAGCACGTGCAGGATCCCGTGGACGACCAGCAGCGCCAGTTCATCGTCGAATGTGCCGGCATGGTCGGCGAACTGCTCGGCTGCCACGGCCGGGCTGATGACGACATCGCCGAGCAGCGTCGGAACTCCGGCAACCAACTCGTCGTCCATCGGGAACGACAGCACATCGGTCGGCCCCGCCTTGCCCATGTGTTCCAGGTTGAGTTCGGCGATCTCCTCCCGGTCGACGAACGTCAAGGTGAGTTCACCGACCACCTCACTGTCGACGAGCACGTCGAGCGCCAATCGTCGCCACCGGTCGATGTCGACGACCACATCGAGGGAACCATCGGCGCCACGCTCGTCGGCTACGACCACCGTCGGTTCGATCATCGGTTTCGATCCGTCGTTGCGCGCGTCACCCGTCGGCCGGACGGGCGTCGTGCTGCTCGTACGCAGCCACGATGTCGGCAACGATCCGGTGCCGCACGACGTCGGAACCCGAGAGCCGCACAAAGGCGAGCCCATCGATACCGGCCAGCGTCTTCTCCAAACTGGCGAGCCCGCTCTTGCCGGTCGGCACGTCGACCTGGGTGGTGTCGCCGGTGACGACGACCCGCGACCCGAAGCCGATGCGGGTGAGAAACATCTTCATCTGCTCAGGCGTGGCGTTCTGAGCTTCGTCGAGGATGATGAAGCTGTTGTTGAGCGTGCGGCCGCGCATGAAGGCGAGCGGCGCCACCTCGACGACCTGACGTTCGAGCAGGCGCTGCACCGCGTCGGCGTCGAGCATGTCGTAGAGGGCGTCGTAGAGCGGGCGCAGGTACGGGTCGATCTTGGCCATGAGGTCGCCCGGCAGGAAGCCGAGCCGTTCACCCGCTTCGACGGCCGGACGGGTCAGGATGATGCGCTGAACCTCCTTCGCCTGCAGCGCACGCACCGCCATGGCCACCGCAAGCCACGACTTGCCCGTTCCGGCGGGACCGAGCCCGAACGTGATCACATTCTCGGCGATGGTGTCGATGTAGCGCTTCTGGCCTGCCGTCTTCGGCTTGACCTGACGGCCCTTTGCCCCACGCAACACCTGATGGCCGAGGATCTCGCTCGGCCGTTCGCTGGCGCCGACCATCGTCATCACCCGTTCGAGCGTGACATCGTCGAGTTGTTGTCCCGCCTGGAGCAACGTCGACAGTTCCTCGAACAGGTTCGACACGACGATGACGTCGGCGGGCTCCTCACCGGAGATCCGAACCTCGTTCCCACGCACGCTGATCCGCGCGGAAGGGAACCGCTGCTCGATCTGACGGAGGTTCTGGTCACGCGGCCCGACGAGGGCCGTCATCACATGGGTGCCGGGAACGACGACGGTCGTTGAGGAGGTGCTCGTTGCCATACAGTGCGTGATTCCTGGACGTGAGGCTACCGGTTGCGGCGTGTTGCGGGCCACGAGTTGCTCACAGCGGGGTGCCCGGACGGTCGCGAACCGGCGAACTACCGTCGTGTCGTTCCATGACACTCTCCCGACATCGCTCCGTCCGAATGAGGATCGCTCCTGCGGGCGCGTGCATGGTGCTCGCCACGCTGCTGATACTCCTCGGTTCGTCCACCTCTGGCCGCGCCCAGACGACCGACCTCCGCCAACTCGCCGACGACGCCGGGATGGGGTTCGGCGCCGCGGTCGACACCGATGCACTCGCTGACGACAGCTACCGTCAGTTGCTCGTCGACCACGTGAACCTCGTGTCCACACGAGGCGATCTGTCGATGGCCGTGGTGCAGCCGGGGCCCGACGTGTTCGATTTCACCCGGGCCGACGCCGTCGTCGACTTCGCTGTCGAGAACGACATGCTGGCGCGCGGTCACGAGTTGATCAGCGGGGTCGTCCCGGGATGGGTCACGGCCGGCGTCTGGACCGCCGACAGCCTTGCCGAGGTGCTGCGCGCTCATGTGACGGCCGTCGTCGAGCACTACCGCGATCTCTATCCGGGCGTCGTCACCCAATGGGACGTGGTCGGCGACGCGTTTCTCGCCGATGGCACACTCCGGCCGACCATCTGGCAGCAGGTGATCGGTGATGACTACCTCCGAATCGCATTCGAGGCCGCCCGTGACGCCGACCCCGACGCCGTGTTGTTCTACGACGACTTCTACGATGATGTCGCTGTGACGCAGGACGCGGTGGAGCGGGGCGCCGAGATCGTTCCAGGCGCCAACGCCGAACGCACGACGTGTGACGCCGTCCCGAAGTGCGTCGGCGTCCGCGACCGGGTTGCCGCCCTGGTGGCCGAGGGCGTGCCGATCGATGGTGTCGGCTTCCAGTCACACCTCTTCTCGCCGGATCCCGCCGACTTCACCCTGTTCACTGCGTGGGTCGCTGACCTCGGGTTGAGCTGGGCGGTCACCGAGTTCGACGTGCCGCTCCCTGTCACCGAGATCACCAATCCGGCAAGCCTCGAGTTCCAGGCCACCGTGTACGCGGACGCCCTCGCAGCGTGCGCCGACGCGGCAAACTGCGACACGTTCGTGACGTGGGGAATCAGCGACCGCTTCTCGCCGATTCCAGCGGAGACGGGCGGAGCCTTCGGTGGGGCCCTCTGGTTCGATGCGAGCGACGCACCGAAGCCGGCATTCGAGTCAATGGCCCAGGTGCTGGCCCAACGCGGCCCGGCGGCGCCGACCGGGTCCACCGGCTCCACGGTCGTGTCGAGTATCGAGGCGCCCGCCGAAACAACCGTCGCGCCCGACGCGGCACCTATCGCTGACGACGAGAACGGCACGATCGTGGCGGCGATCGTGGCTGTCGCAGCCCTCGGTGCCATCGCCATCGCCATCGTGGTCGCCCGGCGCCGCCGAACCTGACATCGCCCCGCGATGAGCGAAGCAACCGCATACGGCGGGCCCACTCATCGCACCGGCCTGACATCGCCCCGCAATGAGCGAAGCAACCGCATACAGCGGGCCCACTCATCGCACCGGGACATGGTCGCGACGCGAAGAACCCCTGAGCGGGGTGTCCCGCTCAGGGGTTGGAGGCGACGATGAGAATCGAACTCATGTACACGGCTTTGCAGGCCGTTGCCTAAACCACTCGGCCACGTCGCCAGTTGAGGGGCCGAGGATAGCGGCGCCTCGCACTCACGGTGCAGTGGCGCCGCGATCGGCGGCGTACCAGGCGGCCAGCCGGTCCAGACCTTCGTCGATGGAAACCACCGGGATCCAGCCCAGATCGTCACGGGCGGGCCGCGGGTCGAACCAGTGAGCTGTGCCGAGCTGCTCGGCGAGAAACTGCGTGAGCGGCGGTTCGTCGTCGCGTCTCAGCAATGGCCACGCACGCTCGACCACAGCGCCGAGCGAACGGCCGACCCGTAGCGACACCGATCTCGGCTCGAACGGAACCTCGGCGGCACGGCAGATCCCCTCGACGAGCTCGCGTATCGAGCGCGGCTCGCCGTTCGACACCACATAGGCCCGTCCGGAACACGGCGCGCCCGGCACAAGCGCATCAAGCGCGGCAACGAGCGCATCGACCGCGTTGTCGATGTACGTCGTGTCGACCAGGGCGCGTCCCCCGCCGACGAGGGCCAGACGGCCGGCCGAAGCCCGCTGCACGATCCGCCCGACGAGCTGGGTGTCACCGGGACCCCACACGAGATGCGGCCGGATCGCCACGACCCCGAGATCGTCGCCGGCTGCGGCCAGTGCTTCGATCTCGGCCATGGCTTTCGACTCGGCGTACCACGCATGACGGCGACCCAGCACCGGCTCGTCGGCGCCGCCCCCGATGATCGGCTCGCCGCCGTGTGCCACCGAAGGTGACGACACGTGCACGACACGACCGATGCCCAGGCGTTGCGCTGCGACGAGCACGTTGCGAGTTCCGCTGACGTTGATCGACCGGTAGTCGTCCCAGTCGCCGACCACGCCGACCTTGGCTGCGAGGTGCACGATCGCATCGCAGCCTTCAGCGGCGGCGATCACCACGTCGATGTCACGGATGTCTCCGAGTTCCTGTCGAACACCGACTTCGGCGAGAGCGTCAGAGCGGCTGCGCTGTTGGACGGTCACCTCGTCACCACGGGCGACCAACGCGGTGGCGACACCAGCGCCGATCAGGCTCGATCCACCCGTGACCAGCACCCTCATACGAACGGCTTCACGTCGTCACCGATGTCGGGCGAGACTTCGGGTGCGCCGCCCCGCCAGGACGTCGTCGGCCCAGGACGCCACGGCGACACGGTCGATCTTGGCATTGTGGCGGATGTCGACGGGCAGCTTCGACACTGTCAATACGGACGCCACCGGCTCGCTCAGGACCTGACGCACAGCGATCGCCGTGTCACGGTCGGCCGGCCCCTCGGCCGACGACGGGTCCTCGACCACGACGACCAGCTGCTGGCTTCCGGCCGGGCCGACACCGACGGCGGCGACGCGCCCGACACCGAGCGAACGCTCGACCTGCCGCTCGACCGACACCGAGGTGACGGGGCCATCGGCGCCATCGATCACGTGCACCACTCGGCCCTCGACCCACAATCTGCCGAGCGCGTCGAGATGGCCGACGTCGCCCGAACGGTGCCAGTCGCCCACGGTGCCGGGTCGCGCCTCGCGTTGCGTCGCCCACAGCCCGAGATAGCCGTCGGACACCCACGGCGCACGCACCAGGATCTCACCCATCGCTCCCACCTCGAGTTCTGCGGGCAGTTCCTCGGCGTCGAATCCAAGCGCCGCGATGCGGACTTCGGCGCCGGCAACCGGGCGACCCACGCACACGCCGCCGCGGGGGTCGTCGCGCTCGGCGAGTTCGATGGCGTCGAGGTCGATGTCGGCGACGGGCAACACTTCGGTCATGCCATAGGGCGTGTGCAGCGACGCCCCAGATGCCAGCGCTGCGATCGCTCGCAACGTCCCACTGGGAACCGGTGCGCCGGCGGAGAACACGACCCGAAGGCCTTCGAGACCGTCATGTCGAGCGCCGGGTTGCGCCGTCGCCGCCACGTTCGCCAGCGCAGCGGGCGACGCGAACGCGAGTGTCGCCCCGATTCGCCCGCAGGCGGCATCGAGCGCGTCGGCGGTCAGCTCGCCCGGCTTGGTCACGTCGACGTCGGGCAGCGCTGTCGGGATGCCCAGTGCCGGTCCGTACAGCGCAAACGGCGCAAAGGCCGCAACCAGGCGATCAGCGGAGGTGATCGAGTACGTGGACGCGAGTGCGTCACGCTGAGCTGCGAGCTGACCGTGCGTGTAGCGCACTCCTTTGGCAGGGCCGGTTGCGCCCGAGGTGAACAGCACCGCGGCCGGGTCCGCGATGAGTGGAGCGGCGCCAAGCCCATCAGCCGGAGCTGCCACCAGATCCGCGACGTCGAGTCGCGTTGCTCGAGGCGTCCAGCGCAGCGCCGCGGAAGCAAGCCGAGCTTGCCGAGGCCCGATCACGAACTTGGGGCGGGCCGACCGGACCGCTCGACCCAGTCCACGCAACCCCAGGCCCCGATCGGCGATCACGGTCACGCCCCCTGCACGCCACACGCCATAGACGGCGGCAACCAGATCGACGCCGGGAGGCGTCAGCATCGCGACATGGTCACCCGGCTGCAGACCGCGGCGACGAAGCTCGCTGGCGACGGCGTCGACCCGTCGGGCCAACTCGGCGAAGCTCACGGCGTCCCCGGTCGCAAGATCGACGAAGGCCTCGGTGCTGTCGTCGCGGCGCTCGTCGAGTGCGCCCCACAGGGGCTCGGTCGGATCGTCCTGGGCGGCCGAAGCAGCTGCCATCGGCTGGGCTGCCGTGCCCGTTGCGACGGCCCGCAGCCGACCGTCGAAGAGCTCGCCCAACCAGGTCTCGGCCACCGCGGCGACGTCCGCTTCGGCCATCACGAGGTGATTGGCGCGCCCGAAACGATGCGTCGTCGAGTTCGGGAATCTGCCTGCGAGGTCGGCGGCGAAGTCGTCGTTGAAGACCGGATCGCGGTCTCCCCACGCCAACAGCACCGGGGCGGTGACCGACGCCAGCCGGTCGGCGACCTCGGCGAGCGCCGCCTCGGAGGGGTGTCCGGCCTGCAGCGGAATGTCGCCGACGAAGTCGGCGATCGCCGCCCGTGCCGGCGCGCTTCGGTATGGGGCGCGGAAGGCTTCCCGGTCGACCTTGGTGATGCGACGCCCCGAGAGCCGAACCGTTCCCTCGACGAACGTCGGCGTGCCCCGGCACACGACGTCGAGGAGCCATGGCGACGCAGCAAGGCGAATGATTCCCGGCGCCGACCGGCCGTCGGGCACGGCGATACCGGTGTTGCACAGGATGAGTCCTGCGACCTGCTTGGGGTCCTGCACCGCCCACCCCATTGCGATCGCTCCACCCCAGTCGTGGGCCGCCACGACCAGCGGCGAATTCCGCGCGAGGTCGAGCGCCACGATCACGTCGTCGAGATCACGGACTCTGTCGGTGTACCGGCGTGGCCGCGTTCGCTCGCTGTAGCCCATACCGAGCTGATCGACAGCGACGACACGGTACGACCGGTGCAACCGGCGCAGGAAGCTGGCCCAGGCGTAGCCCCACGTCGGGTTGCCATGGACGCACACCACGGTGGGCGAGTCCACATGGTCGCTCGGCATCCCCGTATCGAGGACGTGCCAGCGATGGGTCCCTCCCTCGTGGCTCGCCACGTCGATCAGGCGAGACCAGGCCGGATCGAGTCCCCATCGACGCCATGTGTCGGCGTCGGGGACGGCAGGCGTTGCGTCGGCTGTTGTCCCCTCGGCCGACAGGGGTGTCGACGCGGTCACCAGACGATTTCGGTGAAGCTCGTGTTGAGCCCCGATCCGATACCCATGCACAGCACCCGGTCGCCGACCTCGATCCGATCGGCCGACTTGGCCAGGGTCAACGGAATCGCTGCGGGTCCGACGTTGCCGTACTTCGGGAACGTGAGCGGCGCCTTGTCGGGGTCGATCCCGAGGCGTTCGGTGATCAAGCGGGTGTGCACCTGGCTGACCTGATGGACGATGTACCAGTCCATGCCGACCTCCCAGTCGAACGCGGCGCCGGAGTGCTTCCACGCCGCCTCTGCGAGGTCGAGTCCGGCAACGAGCAATCCGTGGGTGTCGGTGGTCATCCGATCGAGATCGCCGACGCAGAGCTCGTGGTGCTGCGTGCCCGATCGAGCGACGCCACCGACGAGGCGGTGTGCTTCGGGGTGCTCGTCGAGCCGGCACAGCACAGCGGCCACCGCCCCGGAACCGAGCGTGAGTGAGGCGAACTCGGCGAAGACATCGGCGGCTTCGGTGTCCGGCTGCTGCAGTCGGGCGATGGTGGTCTGCTGGGTGTATCGGCTGCCTTCACCATCGACGATGAGTGCGTAGTCGATCGAACCGGCGTCGATGGCGGCCGCGGCGATCTGCATACCGTTGATGAACCCGAGGCAGGCATTGCCGACGTCGAAGTTGAGACAGCTCGATGCCAGTTGCAGCTGGTGGTGGACGGCGCAGGCGACCGACGGCTCGAGATGGTGCTTGCAGACCGACGTCGAGATCAACATCCCGACACGATTCGGATCGATACCAGAGACGTCGAGCGCGGCCTGGCCCGCCATTGCTGCCGCCTGGTCGAACGTGACACCTTCGGGCCACCAGCGCCGTTCCTCGATACCGGCGAGGTCGGACAACGTTCCGGGCTTGAGTCCGGTGCGTTCGTAGGTTTCAGCGAGCTGCTCGTCGATCCACACCGAGGTGACGACCTCGGGCGCATCGACCGCTTCGACCGCCAGGACTCCGACGTTGCGGTGGGTCAGTACGGAGTTCTCGGTCATCGGCGGTCCTTTCCCATGTGTGCGCCGAAGCCTACGCCATGATGTGGGCCCCTGTTCGGTCGATCTCCCGCCGGCGTGAGCGTCTACGGTCGCTGCTGGTTGTCAGTCGACTCGACGCGGGAGGAAGCGATGGAACTTGGACCTGGCAAGGTGGCCGTGATCACGGGGGCGGCGAGCGGAATCGGACTCGGATTGGCGAACGCGTTCGCGGCCGCTGGCTGTTCGGTCGTGCTCGCCGACATCGATCAGAACGCGCTCGACGCCGCCGCGGCGGAAGTGGGTGCACACGGGGTTGAAACGCTGACTGTCATCACCGACGTCAGCAAGGCCGAGCAGGTCGGCGCGTTGGCGGCGGCCACGATGGAACGTTTCGGCGCGGTCCACGTGGTCTGCAACAACGCGGGCGTCGGCGGCGTCGGCGACCCGTGGCTCGGTCCGATCGAGACCTGGGAGTGGGTGATGGGCGTCAACTTCTGGGGCGTGGTGCACGGCGTACGAGCGTTCCTTCCCCACCTCGCGATGTCGGGTGGTGGCCACATCGTCAACACCGCGTCGATGGCGGGGCTCTACCCGCTGACCGCTGCGCCATACGACGCCAGCAAGCATGCCGTGGTCGCCATGACGGAAGATCTGTATTCGACGATGCAGGATGCCCAGATGCCGATCGGGGTGAGTTGCCTGTGCCCGGGGTGGGTCAAGACCGGGATCATGGAATCGGAGCGCAACTGGCCTGACGAACTCGGCGCTGCTCCCGAACGAGACGTCGCCGGCGAGGTCGGTCTCGACTTCTTCAAGCGCGCGGTCGCTGAGGGAATGCAGCCCGGAGCCGTCGCCGACCTCGTCGTCGCTGCGGTGCGGTCCGAACGCTTCTGGGTCTTTCCGCATCCCGACTGGGTCGAGATCGCCATGGAGCGCTTCCACAGCATCGGCGAACAGATCAACCCGGTGCGGCCGGAGGAGTTCCCAGGCCTGCCGCCGCGCTCACAGATGATGGCCGACGTGATGGCAGCCATGATGGCGCCACCCGCCGACCCCGCCTGAGCCCAGAAACCCACGTTTGCGCTGCATTTCGGGTGGACCGGGTCGCCGGAATCCGCACACAAACGTGGTTGGGACCGGGTCCGATCAGCTGAGGCGGTACACGCGGGCGGCGGTACCGCGCAGCATGGCGTCGCGTTCGTCGGCGCTGAAGTCCACGACGAGCTTCTTGAACGCGTTCCAGACCGTCCGATACGACAGCGAGAAGCGGTCGACCGGGAAGTTCGACTCGAACATGCACCGTTGCGGGCCGAACTGCTCGATCGTGTGGAGGTAGTACCGGCCTTGCGCTTCGATGAACTCGTCCGAGGTGGGCGGACGGTCAGCGGTGTGCCAGCCGAATCCGTTGTCGGGCATCGCGAGGCCGCCGATCTTGGCAACGACGTTCTCGCAGCGGGCGATCTCGGCGATGTCGATCTTCCACTGCTCGAAGATCTGCTCACGCTGCGACTCGTACGGCCCCACACCGAGCGGTGTGCCGAAGTGGTCGAGCACCATCGTCGTCGACGGCACCGAATGGGCGAGATCGAGGAAGTCCCGGTTCTGGTAGTGATAGTGCCAGGTGTCGTAGGTGAGGCCACGTTCGCCGAGCCGGGCAACGCCGGTCCGAAACGCTGGGTCGGCGTAGAGCCCGACGGGCGCCCGGCCGGGAATGGTCAACACCTCGGGGTGCAGCGCATGCGAACCGGCGTGGCGAATGCCCCGGAACCGCCCGTTGCCTGCCGTGTCGTGGGCATCGAGCACGGCGTCGAGGGTCGCTGCGTCACGCAAGTCGGCGTGAGCGACGATGGCGCCCATCACCTGGCGTTCGGACCGTTCGGCTTGCGCCGTCACGAACGTTGTCTCACCCACCGGAGCGAACGCGTCGTCGGCAGTGCGGTCGTACGCGGCCCCACACTCGACGAACACCGTGTCGACGATGTTGTGCCCGCTGCTCAGGTCGTCCTCGAGGTCGGCGAGCCCGTAGGGCATCGATCCTCCAGCCGGCCAGAGGTGATGGTGCGGGTCGATGATCGGCGCATCGG
>DATLBC010000023.1:0-6438 GCA_035527095.1 Ilumatobacteraceae bacterium
GGCGAACCGATCACGTTCTGGACGATGTTTGTTCGGATGCTGTTCCTGGCGGTCGATGTCGGGATCACCCCGCTCATCGGCTGGATCACAATCGCAGCCAGCGCGGACAAGCAACGCGTTGGAGACATGGTCGCCAAGACCATCGTTACCCGAGTCGACTGACCGACCACGGCATCCGCCCCAGCGTCGATTCTTGACTTGCTGTGCATCGCCTCGGCAGACGGACCCCATGCGGACACCGGCCCGAACAATTCACCCGGCAAATTCACGACTCGACCACCACTCGATATCGGCCCAGGTGCAGTGCTCGATAATCACGACGCCGCCAGCCCACCTGGCCGCTCGCTATCCGGCATTCTGATCGATGTCGAGCGGGCCGAACCGCTGCATAACGCGCGCTCTGTAATCCGGCCGAACCCGACGAGCACGCGCCGCATCACGGCCCAAGCCGCACACTGCATAATCCCGACGGCCAATGCCGAACCGGCGACTGTCGGTAATCGCGTTACGTGTGGCACTTCACGAGCCCGGACTGACCGACTCCGCCGGCGATGCGGCATCGACGGGAGCGTTTCGCGCGTGATGTTCGAATGGGTGCCGGCGGTGCGCGGAGCGATCAGATGGTGCCGGTCTGCTCGGCTCGAACGGCGCTGGGCCACGCGCGAATGCGCGCTCGCCCGTCCCCGGGGGGTGTCGGAGCTTGGCGACCGAGCCGCCGACGGCGGTGAGTATGAGCTGGGCGATACCGGGCACTGTTCGGCATCCCGTGCCAAGTTCATCTCGCCAATCTCAACAAGTGCTCGGCGAGCTGCCAGAACGAACTCATGTCGCTCATGTGCGAGACTGGGGCGATGCAGGATCTCCGCCGCTGCGTCGCCGATGATGGGGCGGAGATCGCATACGCGGTGTCTGGCGAAGGCCCTCCTCTTGTGTTACCAGCCTGGTGGGTCAGCGATCTGGAGAAGGACTGGCAAGATCCGAGCTGGCGCCAGCTGCTTGACCAGCTCGGGGCCAACCACACCGTAATCCGATACGACCGGCCGGGCGTGGGGCAGAGTGGCGGCCTCCGCACGTCGTTCACGCAGGAGGACGAGGTCCGCTATCTCACGACCTTGCTCGACGAGGTCGACCTGGGGCCTGTGGCGATGCTGGCGATGTCCTGCGGAGGTCCACCCGCGATCTCGTTCGCAGCCCGCTACCCCGATCGAGTGTCGAAACTGGTGCTGTTTGCGTCGTATGCGGCTGGGGGCGACATTGCACCAGCCGATTCCCAGGCGGCCATCGTGGCGCTGGTTCGCTCGACGTGGGGATCCGTCGGGTCGCGCACCCTCGCCGACATCTTCATGCCGGCGGCTGACCGCTCCGAAGTGGTCGCATTTGCGCGCTATCAACGAGCCGTATCGACACCGGATCTGGCCGCCGATCTGCTCCAGATGACGTTCGACATGGATGCGAGGGCCGAGGCACCATTGGTGCGCTGCCCGGTACTCGTCCTCCATCGCACGGGCGATCGCGCTGTTCATCCCCGTTGTGGCAGGGCGCTCGCCGCGCTGATCCCCGCGGCCGACATCGTCGAACTGGATGGCTCCGGACATTCCATGAACGAGGGCGATTCGACAGCGCTCGTCCGCGAGGTCGAGCAGTTCCTGCTCGGTTACTCCTCGGTCGAGTACGTCTCGCGCCGGCTTGCGACGATTCTGTTCACCGACATCGTCGGCTCGACGAAGATGGCAACCGATTTGGGTGATGGAGCGTGGCGGATGCGGTTGGATGAGCACGATCGAACGACCAGAGCCGCGGTCGAACACCACGCTGGCAGAGTCGTGAAGACCACGGGAGACGGCGTGCTCGCGGTTTTCGACCTCCCCACGCAAGCACTCGGCTGTGCGAGGTCGCTGCACCGCAACCTTCGACCTCAACGCATCGAGATTACTGCCGGGATCCATGTCGGCGAGATCGAAGCTCGAGGAGACGACATCGCCGGCATCGCCGTGAACGTCGCGGCGCGGGTCCAGTCGACGGCCGTGTCGGGAACGACGAGGACCACTGCGATGGTTCGTGACCTCTCGGCCGGGTCGGGCTACAGTTTCGCCGAGGTCGCGACCACCGAACTCAAAGGAGTCGGCGGGACCTGGACCCTCTACGAGGCGTCATAGCCGGATTTCGGGTGCGCGTTGGGATCAAGCGCCACACTTCGGCACGCGTAATCCCGACCCGATCCGCACAACCCGCACCACAGATCGGCCCAACTCTCGCGTCACGTAATCGCGTCCTGGATCCGGCCTGAGGGCCAGACAGTCGCTGTCGGATGGTTCGGCCTAGGGTCGGGCTGTGCAGGAGCGAACCGGTCGGTTGTGGGAGAAGCAAGACCAACACCACGGCGACCGCCATCGTTTGTTCATGGCCGTGGCCGCAGCCATCGATGTGGAGCGGGTGCTCTATCCGGGCTCCTACGTCGATCTCGCACCCTCGTTCGTCTGGCCGTTGGTGACGTACGTCGATATTGACCGACGAGCAGGGCAGTTCTTCGGCGATCAGATCGGGGTTCAGGAGTTGCTCGTCGAGCACGGCGTCGGGCCCAACTCTCATTCGGTGCGCTTCATCAGCGCGGACTACACCGACCTGCTCGACCTCGACGAGGGTGAGTTCGACCTCCTCATCTCCCTGTATGCAGGATTCGTCTCAGAAGCCTGCACGCGCCATCTGCGCGTCGGTGGCACGCTGCTGGTGAATCCGAGCCACGGCGATGCCGCGATGGCATCGATTGATCCGAGGTACCGGCTCCACGCAGTCGTGACGTCGAGATCGGGCAACTACGCCGTGGAGACTCGAGACCTCGACTCCTATCTCGTGCCGAAGCGTGACGTCGAGGTCACCAAGGAATCGCTGCACGACAGCGGCCGCGGCATCGCCTACACCAAGTCGCCATTCGCGTACCTCTTTGAGCGGGTCGCCTGACCATCCCCCGGAGGGCTTCGTACTGGGCACCCGATATCGCGACACGTAATCCCGCTCGACGATCGACGCGCCGTGCGCCGGTCTCAGCTTCCGAGGGGGTTGGCGATATGCAGTCCACGGCGTTCAGCGGCGGCGCAGAGCGCAGTGTCCGCGCTGCTGAACACGGTCGCTTCGACGGTCAGCGCAGCAGCGAGGTGAACTGCGTCGTAGCCACGAAGTCCCTCTTCGTCTGCGAGTTCCGCGGCGCTCGCCACCAGCTCATCTGTCACTTGCACGATGTGCAGATCGCTCATCAGCGCGTCGAGTTCGGTGACGGCGGAGCGGTGCTGTGCGTCGGTGAGACGCCGAACCCGTCTCGCGGCACCGAGCGCGGCGCGGGCCTCGACCGCGAGCAGATTCACCGACGCAACCACGGCGGCGGAGGACCAGATGGTCATGGCGCGCTCGGAGCCCTCCTCGTCGATGATCAGCTTGAGCAACGTCGAGGTATCGATGTAGGTGATCACCGGGCTCAGCGCCGCTGCTCGGCGACGAGGTCGCTGACGGGGCCTTTCGACTTGATCCGCTTTCGTGGTGTGTGACGCTTGCTGCTTGTCGGGGCTCGAACGATCCCGGCCGTGATGAGTTCGGCGAGGTGGTCGTGGGCGGCTTCGAGCGACGAGAGCCGGGCGACGGGACGGCCGCGATCGGTGACGATGACCTCTTCGCCGTTGCGGACGCGGTCGATGTATGAGCTGAGTCCGTTCTTCAGGTCACGTATCCCGACTTCAGAACGAGATGTGGCTACTTCCATGACTTCAATGTAGCTATATCTGCTTGAGGGTCGCTACCCGAATACTTCGCGTCACCTGCCCGACCGACGACACCCGACAACACCGGCTCTGTAGTCCGCTCCATCGGCCCACGCCATCCGCACGCTGCGGCCCAAGCCGCGCATTGCAGAAATCGCGTCCGATCCGACCCATTCAGTTCGCCTGGGGAGTCGTCCACGACGACGCCATCGTTGACCGGAGTCGGGCGTCCGCAGTTCGGATCTTGGGAGCCATCTTGGGAGCCAAACTGCCCGACACGCCCCGACACTGGTTGGGACACGACGGCACGGCGAATCGCAAAACACCAGCTAGATCGGCATGCGTCGACATGAGTTGGCACACGATGTCATGGCAGGACGTCATTCGGGACGTGGAGGCCGGAGGTTCAAATCCTCTCACCCCGACCAGACGACCTTCGCGATGAGCGAACCGCCCGAATCGTGGCTCTTCGCTCATCGCTGACGGGTTGTCTGTCCGAGCGATGAGCGAAGCGACCGGATCGCGGCTTTTCGCTCATCGCAGCCTGAGGGCCGCTCGGGCCCGTCGCCACCGAGTTGCTCAAGTTCGACCGTGGTCGTGCCGATGACACCCCGTCCGCCTGTCCGAACGGAGCGATCCCGTGGCCATCATCCGACCGTCAATCGACCACCTCGACGAACTCCAGGAACCGCTCGGTGACGCCGAGTGGGCGGTCTTCGATGCGTTCGCAGCGCTGAGCGACGACTGGACGGTCTATGTCCGGCCCAAGGTCGGCCAGGACGTCCCGGTGCTCGTGCTCGTCAACGACGCCCGAGGCGCCATCACCGTCGACGTTCTCGACTGGCGTCCGACCGACCACCGCCGTACCGACGACGGTGACATCGAGGCGCTCGGTGCGGATGGGCAGTGGCGACGGAGCGCGGTGGCGCCTCTTGCCGTTTCCCGTCGTCATCGCAACACCGTCTACGAACAGTTCTTCGCGTTTCCCGGCGACGCTCGCGAACCGGGTGGCCTCGTCCGATCGGTGGTGGTGCTGCCATGGTGCACCGGCGCCGAGGCAGGTGCGTTGCTCGCGTCGGGTCTGGGTGATCCGGCCAACACCGTGCTGGTGTGGTCGGCAGATGACCTGACCGGACGGTTGCCGTTCCTCGTCGACGGCCCGGGTTCGGCGCCGGCCCCGGCTGCGTCGGTGCAACGGCTGCATCGTGAACTCGTCGTCGACGGCATGGCCCACCACATCGTCGCCCCGGTGCAGCTGAGCGACAGTGCCCGACGCGTCGCCGCCGATCCGGACGGCGCGCGCATCCGCGGCGTCACCGGAACCGCCGGAAGCGGCAAGTCGTTCGCGCTCACCGCACGGGCCGCCCGCCTGGCAGCGGAGGGCAAGACCGTGCTCGTCCTGTGCTTCAACCTGACGCTTGCGAACCGCCTCCGTCGCCTGGTCGTGGATCGATGCGCCGAACTCGGCGCCAATCCGGCCCGCGTGACGTGCACCAGTTTCCACACGTTCTGTTCGCGGGTGGTCGACGACGCCGAACAGGCCGGCATCGTCGCCACCGAACCCGCCCGGGGGACCTGGCCGGTCAAGATCGTGGTGAAGGCACGTGACGTGCTCACCGCCGGCTTCGAGCGGCGCTTCGACACCGTGCTCGTCGACGAGGGCCAGGACTACAACGTCGCGTGGTGGAATCTTCTCCGCGAGCACGTGGTGCGACCCGACGGCGAGATGCTGCTCGTCGCCGATTCCACTGTCGACCTGTACGGCAAGTCGACATGGGACGATCCCGATGCGCTCGCTGCCGCCGGGTTCACCGAGCCGTGGATCCAGATGACGTCGTCGTACCGGATGACACCCGAACTCATCCGTTCGACCAACGAGTTCGCCCGGTCCTTCATCGCCGGCGACGCCGTCGTGCCCGAGGTGGCCGACGATCAGGAAGCTGTCGTCGGGCAGGTCTCGTCATCGGTGCATTCGTGGCGCAACGTCGAGCGGGTCGCCGATCTCGGGGTGGCCGTCGGACGTCAAGTCGTCCGACTCCTGCGTGAGCACCCGGAACTCGCTCCTCGAGACGTCGTGTTTCTCTGCGAGTACCACCATGACGGGCTCGCTGCCGCCCGGGAGATCGAGTCCGCCGGGTATCCGGTGCACCACCTGTACAGCCGAGACCCCGATGAGCGCCACCGCAGCAAGGGTCGCTTCTGGCCCGACGCCGACGCCGTGAAGGGTTGCACCGTGCACAGCTTCAAGGGCTGGGACAGCCCCGCGGTCGTGGTCGGCGTTGCGATGGAGGATCGCTCGCGGCGCCTCGCCTACGCGTCGATGACCCGCGTCTCGTCGACGGCGCCGGGCTGCAGCACCTCCTATCTCACGGTGGTGAACGCGGACCCTCGCATGGCGGAGTTCCAACCGACCTTCGAACTGGGAGTGGCGCTGGCGGCGGGCTCCTGAGGAGCTACGGTCGCCGGTCGTGGACTTCGCCGAGCTGCAGGACGTCATCGAGCGCACCTACGGCGACCGTGACCGAGAACGCGGAGTGTCCGCAACCGTGGCGTGGCTCACCGAGGAGATCGGCGAACTCGCCCAAGCGGTGCGCAAGGGTACGCACGAGGATCGAGTGCACGAATTCGGCGACGTGGTCGCGTGGGTGGCGACCCTCGCCAACCAGCAAGGTGTCGACCTCAACGAAGC
>DATLBC010000024.1:0-2474 GCA_035527095.1 Ilumatobacteraceae bacterium
GCCTGCGCATCGTCGAGTGACCGGCTGGTCGTAGGATCCGTCCGATGGGAGTGATCAACACGTTTCGGTCGGTCGTCCGTTTTAGGAAACCGACGCTCGATCCGGTCGAACGCCGCCTACGTCGATGCGTGTCGGTGGCGGACTACCGGCGGGTCGCCAAGCGGCGTCTCCCGCGTGGTGTCTTCGACTACATCGATGGCGCGGCCGAGGATGAACGCACGATGCAGGGAAACGTCGAGGCATTCGGCAGATACGAATTCCAGCCCCGCGTCCTCCGCGACGTGAGCAATCTCGACACGTCGACGAGCATCTTGGGTCGTCCGGCATCGATGCCGCTGATCATCGCACCTACCGGCTACACGAGGATCGCCCACTCGCAGGGCGAGTTGGCGGTTGCCCGAGCAGCGGAGCGCGCCGGAATCCCGTACTCGCTGTCGACGATGGGGACTCGCTCGATCGAGGACATCGCTGCCGTCTCCGCGAGCGACAAGTGGTTCCAGATCTACACGTGGCGCGACCGTCCGCTCGTCGAGGAGTTGGTCGCCCGCGCGCAAGCAGCTGGGTACACGACTGTGTGGTTGACCGTCGACACGGCGGTGCTGGGGCGACGCGAACGCGACGTGCGCAGGGGGTTCACCCTGCCGCCCAAGATCGGGCCGGGCACGTTGATCGACGGGGCAATCCACCCGGGGTGGACGCTCGACTTCCTGCGCAATGAGCCGATCATGTTCTCCAACGTCGTGGGGCGCAAGGAGCTCGATGGCTCGACGCCGATCTCGCTTGCGGCGAAGGTTGCCGGGCACTTCGACCAGTCATTGTCGTGGGCGGACATCGACTGGCTTCGCTCGATCTGGGACGGTCCAATCGTCTTGAAGGGAATCCAGACCGTCGCCGACGCGAAGCAGGCCGTCGCGATGGGTGTCCAGGGCATCGGATTGTCGAACCACGGTGGGCGCCAGCTCGACGACGCACCTGTTCCGCTCGAGTTGGTCGAACCGGTACGCGACACGGTCGGCGACGATGTCACGATCATCTGCGATGGCGGTATCCGGCGGGGGAGCGACATCGTGAAGGCGATCGCGCTCGGTGCCGACGCCGTCACCGTGGGACGCCCATGCCTCTATGCGCTCGGAGCTGCGGGCGAGCGAGGCGTCGATCAACTGCTGTCCTTCCTCCATGAAGGCATGGTGCGGACGATGTCACTCGTCGATGCACGCACGATCGCCGAGATCGACCGCTCGCTCGTCACCCGCAAGCACTGAGCGGCACCGGTCGCCGGCGCTTCGGTGGGGTCCCGGTCAGGCGGAGCTGGGACACTGAGCGCATGAAGCTCGACCTCTCCGCCGACGAAGTGCTCACCACCACCAGATCGGTCCGCAAACGACTCGACTTCGACCGGCCGGTGGAACGCAAGGTCGTCGAGGAGTGTCTCGAGATCGCGCTCCAGGCGCCGACCGGGTCGAACAGCCAGGGTTGGCAGTTCGTGATCGTCGAGGACGCGGCGAAGAAGCAGGCGTTGGCCGACATCTACGCACGAAACTTCGCCAAGTACGCCTCGATGGCGCGCTCGAACCAGTACCAGCCAGGCGACATGCGCTTCGAACAGCGCGAACGCATCACCGAGTCCGCGACGTATCTTGCCGAGAACTTCCACCGGTCGCCGATGCTGCTCATCCCGTGTATCGAAGGGCGCCTGGACGGCGTGCCCGCCTTCGCGGGAGCCTCGCAATGGGGATCGATCCTGCCGGCGGTCTGGAGCTTCATGATGGCCCTGCGCGAGCGGGCGATGGGATCGGCGTGGACGACGATCCACCTGATGGACGGCGGCGAGGCCGAGGCGGCCGAGTTGCTCGGCATCCCGCACGACCGCTACACCCAGGCCGGCTTGTTCCCGATCGCCTACACGATCGGCACCGAGTTCCAGCCCGCCAAGCGGCTGCCGCTCGACACCGTGCTGCACTGGGACAGCTGGTAGCAGCCGTCTGGTCGGGGTGGGGTGCCCGTTCGTCGTCGCGCCGGTGCAGGTGCGAGACTCGGCGCCATGTCCGACCGCGTGCTCATCACCATCGCCGACGGCGTCGCCGACGTCGTGTTCAATCGTGCCGACAAGCGCAACGCCCTCGACAACGCCATGTTCTCGGCGATCGCCGAGGCAGGCGAGCAGCTCAAGTCCGAGCCGGGCGTGCGCGCCGTGGTGCTGTCCGGGGACGGTGCATCGTTCTGCGCCGGCCTCGACTTCTCGTCGTTTCAGGCGATGGCGGGCGGCGACAGCGCCGAGCAGGCCGCCACGCGGGCCGATGGCAACCCCGGCCAGATGAAGGACGGACGCATCACCCACCTCGGCCAGCAGGTCTGCTGGGTGTGGCAGGAGCTCGAGGTGCCGGTGATCGCCGCCGTACACGGCCATGCGCTGGGCGGTGGCCTGCAGATCGCGCTCGGCGCCGACATCCGCATCGTCCACCCCGACACGAAGA
>DATLBC010000025.1:0-54253 GCA_035527095.1 Ilumatobacteraceae bacterium
TGCCCCGACCACCTTGAGCAGGATTCCGGCCGGAATCACCGCAATCGCGCCCGTGATGCCCGCGATCAGGCCGAGTTTCGAGTTCGCCTCGACGAGTTCGGTCTCGGAGCGCACGGTGGAGGGAACGATCGCTGACTTCGACACCGCATAGGTCTTCTGCAGCACGAGCGACGCGAACACCAGCGGAAAAAGGGCCAGGGCGTCGAGATACTGCGCCATCAGCAAGGTGAGGACCACCCGCGACAGGGCGACGACTTGGATGACGAACCTCCGACCGCCCGCCACGCGGTCGATCAGCGGGCCGATCAACGGCGCCACCACCAGGAACGGCGCGAAGCCGACCACCAGGAACAGCAACACACGCGAACGGGCCGCATCGAGATCGATGTCGAAGAACAACGAGTCGGCGAGCGCAACGACCATGGCGGCGTCACCGCCCATCATCAGGGCGTGGGTGATCGCGAGCCGACGGAATTTCGAGGCGCTCGGTCGCTGCGCAGCATTGACCCGTTCCACCGAGCCGATCCTATGTGACGTCGCCCCGAGCGGCGGGCCAAGGCCGCCCGGGCGTGATCAGGCGCGCTCGAACTTGTAGCCGAGCCCGCGGATCGTGACGATCCGAGTCGGCGCCGCGGGGTCGACCTCGATCTTGCTGCGCAGTCGCTTCACGTGCACGTCGAGGGTCTTGGTGTCGCCCACGTAGTCGCTCCCCCAGACCCGATCGATCAGCGTCTCTCGTGGGAGCACCCGGCCGGCGTTCGCGAGCAACAGGTGCAGCAACTCGAATTCCTTCAACGGCAACGAGAGATCGTGCCCGCTGACCGAGACGCGATGCTCCGCGGGGTCGAGGCACACGTCGCCGACCTGGACCACTCCCGACGTCACCGCATCCGCCGTCGCACCACCGGGACCGTTCAACTCCGAGCGACGGAGCACGGCACGCATACGCGCCACAAGCTCGCGCAGTCGGTACGGCTTGGTCACGTAGTCGTCGGCACCCACCTCGAGGCCGACGACCGTGTCGATCTCGGCACCCTTGGCGGTCACCATGATGATCGGGATCTGTGTCCGCTTGCGCAGTTGCCTGCACACGTCGATACCGCTGATCTTCGGCAACATCACGTCGAGGAGCACGATGTCGGGCTGTGCGTCGTCGAATAGCTCGAGTGCCTCGGCGCCATCGACTGCGACGACCACGTCGAATCCCTCTCGGCGGAGCCCGATGGTCAACGCCTCGACGAAACTCGCCTCGTCCTCGACGACGAGGACCGTTGCCTCACTCATTCGGACTTCCGTTGCCGCTGTCTGGTTGGCGCTGAACGGACGCCGCGTCGGTAGTGCTCAGAGCGAGCGACGACGGAAGCCTCAGAACGAACGTCGAACCTTCGCCCTCTTGAGAGGAAACGAGCACCTCACCTCCATGATTCGTCGCGACGTGCCTGACGATGGACAGGCCCAGTCCCGTCCCACCGGTTTCTCGACTGCGGGCCTTGTCGACCCGGTAGAACCGCTCGAAGATGCGGTCGAGATCGCGGGCCGGTATGCCGACTCCCTGGTCGGCGACCATCACCTCGACGACGACCGCATCGACCCGCGTCCTCACCTGGACAGCGTCGCCAGGGGCGCTGAACTTGACGGCGTTCTCCACCAGATTCCCCACCGCCGACATGAGCTGACGTTCGTCGCCGCGGATCCAGAGCTCATCGGGCATGTCGAGGGCGGTGGTTTCGACGCCGCGTCCGGCATCCACGACGCGCCCGCGACCGATGGCATTGCGAATCACTGCGACTAAGTCGACGGGGGTGTCTCCTGATCGGGTCGACTCGATCTGCGAGAGCGCGAGGAGATCATCGATCGTCTTGACGGCGCGATGCGACTCTTCGACCAGGTGATCGGCTAAGCGGTGGACGATCTCCGAATCGTCCTCGTCGATCAGCGCCTCGGCGAGCACGGCCACTGCGCCCACTGGGGTCTTGAGTTCGTGTGAAATATTCGTGACGAAGTCGGTGCGCATCGCGTCGGTGCGCACTCGTTCGCTCACGTCGCGGATCGTCGCGACCGCGCCGCCGTCCGGCATCGGATCGGCGGTGACCTCCGACCACGAACGGGGTGGGCCATGGAGATCGATTAGACGACGTACCTGAGTCCCCGCCCGGGTCTCATCGATGATCGACGCAAGATGCTCGTCGATCAACAGTCCGACATGGGTTCCTTGACTCGACCGCGCCGCCGCATTGCGATACACGACTGCGCCGGACGGCGACGAGATCACCACGCCGATCTCCAGGTGCTCCACCGCTTCACCCAGCCTGCCGGCGATGCCGTCGTCGCCGACTGCAGGTTCAGGTCTGGGGCCCGACGTCGAATGCTCACGCCGAGCGCCAACAGCCAGCCCGATCAGCAATCCCACACCGACGCCGACCAGCAGGGCAACCGCCATGGGCACCACCCGTCAGCCCGATTCCCCGGGCCCGGCCGAGATCTCGTTCCCGCTCTCAGCGTACGGATGCGTCGGGAGCCAGCCGCTCGCGATGTAGCGAGTGTGGCCCGCGACGTTCACCGCATGGTCGCCGATGCGCTCGTAGAACCGGGCGACGAGGCCGAGCTGCACGCCGACCTGCAGATCGATCTGACTCGACGAGTGGCTCTCGAAGATGGACTGGATGAACTGGCGATGCAGATCGTCGAGATATCCATCCATGTCGTACAACGCTGCTGCGCGCGTCTCGTCACCGAGCAAGTACGCCTCGGTCGTCTCCTTGAACAGCAGCTGTGCCTGATTGCCCATCTTCTGGATCAGGCCTCGCAGATGGCTGTCGAGCTCGTGGCTGTAGATCCGACGCGCCGCCTTGGCGATGTTGGCGCAGAGGTCGGCCGAGCGCTCGACGTCCGCCACGATCTTGATCGCTGCCACCAGCTGGCGCAGGTCGCTCGCCACCGGCTGCTGGAGCGCTATCAGCCGAAAACAGGCTTCCTCGAGATCGCGCGAGCGGCGGTCATACTCAACATCACCGAGCACCAGGTACTCGGCGCCCTCGAGATCGGACGAGAGCAGGATCTCGGTCGCCCGTGGGACGAGTTCGGTGACCCCGGCCGAGAGCCGGGCGATCCCGCCACGGATCTCCTCGAGGTGCTCGTGGAACTCGGCGCGCAGTGCCTCGGGCATCAGCCGAACCTTCCCGTGACGTAGCGCTCGGTCCGTTCGTCCGCCGGGTTGGAGAACATCTTGTCGGTCCGGTCGTACTCGACGAGGATGCCGGTCCGAGTGTCGGAGGTCTCGTTGACCTCGACCGAGTAGAACGCCGTCATGTCGCTCACCCGAGCTGCCTGCTGCATGTTGTGGGTCACGATGATGATCGTGTACTCGGTCTTGATCTCGTCCATCAGTTCTTCGATCTTGCCTGTCGCAATCGGGTCGAGCGCAGAGCAGGGCTCATCCATAAGGATCACGTCGGGTTCGACCGCGATCGCACGGGCGATGCACAGGCGTTGTTGCTGACCGCCGGACATCCCCATCGCAGACGACTTGAGGCGGTCCTTGACCTCGTCCCACAACGCAGCGCGGCGGAGTGACGACTCGACGATGTCGTCGAGCTCTGACCTTTTCTTGACGCCACTGATCTTCGGCCCGAAAGCGAGGTTGTCATAAATCGACTTAGGGAACGGATTCGGCTTCTGGAACACCATCCCGATACGACGACGTACCTCGACCGCGTCGACCCCCGGACCGTACAAATCGATGCCGTGGTAGTCGACCGAGCCCTCGACTCGCGCCGAGTCGATCAGGTCGTTCATCCGGTTGAAGCATCGCAACACCGTCGACTTGCCACACCCCGAAGGTCCGATGAATGCCGTGATCTCGTTCTTGGCGATGTCGAGATCGACCTGGCGCACCGCTAGGAAATCGCCGTAGAAGACGTGAAGATCCCTGGTGACGAACACGTTCTCGGTCGCAGCTGGAGACTCCGACACCTCGTTGTGCGTTGCCGCTTCGGTTTCGATGTCCATGGCCGCTTCCTTTGTCGCCGGATTCCGGGTCGTCTGCGAGGTGTCGTGCGAGTGCTGCTGCATGCTCAGTTCACCACTTCCGCTCGTATCGGTTGCGGAGCCAGATGGCCACGCCGTTCATGAGGAGCACCAGAACCAGCAACACGAGCGATGCCGCTGCGGTGACTTCACGGAACGCCTCGCCAGGTTGGCGGGCATAGGAAAAGATCGCAACCGGCAGCGCGGTGAACGCTGCGCCGAGCTGCTCGAAGAAGCCCTGCGATCCGGTCCGCAGCAGGCCTGTAGCAGCGCCGACGAGCAGGATCGGGGCGGCTTCGCCCGCTGCTCGAGCCAACGAGAGCACGACACCGGTCAGGATTCCGGGTCCGGCGGCCGGGAGTACGTGGCGGCTCGTCGTCTCCCAGCGTGTCGCTCCCACACCGTAGGCACCTTCACGGATGCTCTGCGGCACGGCTCGCAATGCCTCGGAGGCCGTGATCACGACGATCGGAAGCACCAGTGCCGACAAGGCGAGGCCACCGGCCCAGATCGATCGACCGAGCCCGAAGAACTGCACGAAGATCGCCAAGCCGAGCAGGCCGTAGACGATCGACGGCACGCCGGCCAGGTTTCGAACGTTGAGTCGGGTGAACGAGGCCAGCTTCGACTTGCTTGCGTACTCCTCGAGGTACACCGCACACGCGGTGCCCAACGGGATGGCCACGACGGCGACGACCAGTGCGAGTTCGATCGTGCCACGGATCGCTTGACCGACACCAGCGTCGGCTGCATTCGCCGAGTTGAGCGGGCCCCGCAGGAACTCGCCGGGCCGATCGGTCCAGACCGGCCAACTCCGTCGAAGGAGATCGATGATCAAGATGGCGAGGATCAGCAACGACCCGGCCAGCGCGATGATCAGCATGCCCTCGAGCACCTTCCCCTTGATGTCGCGTTTGCCCGAGGTGATGTCGTGGGTCACCGACGACGCTGCGACGCCGCCGACGGTTTGGGGGTTCGACAGCGGCATCAGTACTCCTCTCGCAGCCGGTTGACCAGACGGTCACTGACGAAGTTCAGGAAGAGTGTCATGAAGAACAGCAGGAGGCCGATGAAGTAGAGGCTCTGGAAGGCGTTGTTGTCGCCGGCGACCTGATCACTGCCGAAACCCAGCGCAGCCATGGCCGCGGTCATCGTCTGGCCGGGTTGAAGCGGATCGGTACTGAACAGGCCACCGCCGGTCGCCCCGGCGGCGATCGCGACGACCATGGTCTCGCCGACCGCTCGTGACACTCCGAGGATGAGCGCTGCGATGATTCCGGAGATCGCTGCGGGAAAGACGACCTTGAACGTCGACTGCCATCGATTGGCGCCGAGTCCGTACGACGCTTCGCGCAGGGCGAGCGGCACCGACGACAGGGCGTCCTCTGCCACCGAGGCGATAATCGGGATGGTCAGGATCCCGACACCGATGCCCGCCGCGGCCAGCGTGAAGGCAGCGTTCGCGCCGGAGAACAGTTTCGCGATGATGTTCGGGTTGATGTAGGCGATGGCGAAGTAGCCGAGCACGACACTGGGAACACCGGCGAGTATCTCCAAGATGGGCTTGACGGTCTTGCGGACCTTGGGCCGTGCGTACTCCGCCAGGTATACGGACGCACCGAGCCCGAGCGGGATCGCGACCAGCATGGCGATTCCGGTGACGATGAACGTCCCGACGACGAGTGTGCCGATGTCGAAGATGCCTCGTCGGGGGAACCAGCCGATCGAGAACAGGGCGCCGAGCCCTTCCTCGGTGTCGTTCAGGCCCTGGAGAAACTGGATCGCGTCGACGACGAGTGTCGCAATGATGGCGATCGTCACGGCGAATGTCGTGACGGCGGACGCGATGAAGAAGTACTTGACGAATCGATCGACCCGCTTGCGCCGCGGGTTGATCTGGAGATCAGCTGCGGAGCGGATCTCGACGTTGGAGACAGCCATACGGTCCTCGTGTTCAGGCCTCGGCGGGACGGACAGGATCGTTCGTCGCGAACCTACCCGGATTCGCGGCGACAAGCTGCAGCGCCGACCTCGGGGAGGAGGTCGGCGCCGAGCAGCTTCGGGGGGAACTCAGCCTTCGCGGGTACCGGTCTCGCGGGCTTCCCAGGCGCCCTGGGTCGCGGCGAGCAATTCGTCGTTCAGCGGCACGTACGGCACCTGGCCCTCCTCGGTGCCGACGAGTGTGGTGAGCGCCTCGTTGACGTAGAAGTCGACGAATCCTTCGAGCGCCGCGTTCTCCTCGAGCGCCGGAACGCTGACGTAGATGAACAGCGGACGGGCGATCGGGAACTCACCCGACGCAATCGACTCGGGCGTCGGCTCGATGCATCCTTCGCCACCGTCGACCTGCAGCGGCTTGATCGTGTCGAGGTTCTCCTCGACGAAGGCGAAGCCGACCCATCCGAGCGATGTCGGGTTCGCGGCGATGCCTTCGATGATCACGTTGTCGTTGGGGCTCGCGGTGTAGTCGGGACGAACGTTGGCGTCCTCGACGCCGAGCTCCTCTCCGACGGATTCGATGACGATTTCGACGAAGCTGTCGAACGTTCCGGACTCCTCACCGGGAGCGGTGACCGTCAGCGAGGCGTCCGGGTACGGCGTGTTGACCGCGCCGAGGTCGGTCACCGTGGTGGCGATCTCGTCGGCTGAATCCGCGGCCCCGGACCAGTTGTTGACGCCGGTGGCATCGGGTCCGAGCAGTGCGTAGAGATCGACGAACGAGAGGCACTCGACCGCGTCGTTCTCGACCGAGGTGATGACCGAGAGTCCGTCGACGGCGACCTGCAGCTCGATGAACTCGATGCCGTTCGCCTCGCAGTTCTCGGCCTCTTCGGCCTTGATCGCGCGGGATGCGTCGGAGACGTCGGTTTCGCCGTTGCAGAACTTGGCGAATCCGTCGCCCGTACCGGGGCCTTCGACGGTGATCGCGACGCCGGGGTTGGCGTCGGCGAACGCGTTGCCGGCCGCAATCGAGATCGGCTCGACCGTCGACGAGCCGGACACGAAGATGCTGCCCGAGAGGTCGCCGCCTTCGGCGGGAGCATCGGTGGTCTCGGCCATGTCGTCAGTGGTCTCGGTCATGTCGTCAGTCGATTCGGGCGCCTCGGTGGCGGTCGACGCGCCGTCGGTGGTGTCGTCGTCGCTGCCGCATGCGGCGGCGACGAGGGCGAGTGCGATGGCACCGGCAAGAAAGCGGCGCTTGGGAGTGTTCACGTTTCCAACTCCGTTCGGGGTGGTTGATTGGTCATGTGGTGTTCATCGTCGGCGCCGATCGTCGGCGTCGTCGGGCACCGTAGACACCGCACATGAACCCGAACCCAGGTCGAGGTGAACCACAGATGAACAGCAGCTGTCGCGTCTGCGAACTCCGACCAGAACCGCTCAAGTACGGCCGACGAGCTGCTGTTCGACCATCCAGCGGTACATCCGCTCCTGGCTGTGCGGCTCGAACGCGTTCGTCGGGCCGATTCGCTCCCACGTGTTGCTGGGCTGCAGCTCCCAGGCGACGACGTCGTCGGCGAGCGCGAACTCCAGCGCCTGATCGAGCGCCGCGGTGTGGCGGGGGTGTTCGATCGGCACCATCACCTCGACTCGACGGATCAGGTTTCGTGGCATCAAGTCGGCCGAGCCGATCAGGAAGACCGCATCGGACGTCGCCGTCGGGAGTCGCCCGCCGTGCACCACGTTGCCATGTGCAAACCGATAGATGCGGCTGTGCTCGAGATAGCGGCCGAGAATGCTCCGGACGCGGATGGTCTCGGAGAGACCTGGAACGCCGGCGCGCACACAGCAGATGCCGCGCACGATCATGTCGATTCGCGTGCCCTGCGCGCTTGCGGCGTACAGGGTCTCGATGAGCTCGTCGTCGGCCACCGAGTTGCACTTGAGGATGATGTGGCCGTCAGGGCCGAACGATGCCTCGTGCTCGATCAGGTCGACCAGTTGTCGCCGGAGGTCGCGTGGTGCGACGAGCAAGTTGCGGTAGTCCTCGGATCGGCTGTAGCCGGTGAGGTGGTTGAACAGTTGCGTTGCGTCGTCGCCGATGTCGGGCGAGCAGGTGAGCACGCCGATGTCCTCGTAGATCCTGGAGGTCTTGGCGTTGTAGTTCCCGGTGCCGATGTGGACGTAGCGACGCAGCTGATCGCCATCGTTGCGCACGACCAGCGCAACCTTGCTGTGGGTCTTCAGTCCGACCATGCCGTAGACGACGTGCACCCCTGACCGTTCGAGCTGACGCGCCCACTGCACGTTGTTCGCTTCGTCGAAGCGGGCCTTCAGCTCGACGAGGACCCCAACCTGGACACCACGCTCGGCGGCGCGAATCAGGCTGCGAATGACCGCGCTGTCGCCCCCGGCGCGATACAGCGTCATCTTGATCGACTGGACCTTCGGGTCGACCGCCGCCTGCGAGATGAACGCTTCGACGCTCGCAGAGAAGCTCTCGTACGGGTGGTGCACCATCACGGCTCGGTGGCGCATCACGTCGAAGATCGGGCGATCGGTTTCGTCTGCTGCAAGGATCCGGCCCGACGTGACGGGTGGCCACGGCTCGTCCTTCAGGTCTGGACGCTCGAGTTCGAGCAGTTGCCACAGGAAGCTCAGGTCGAGCGGGGCCCGATGGAAGGTGACGTCGTCCATCGTGAGTTCGAGTTCACGCACCAGCAGTTCGAGCACCTCGGCGCCGATGTCGTGCGACACTTCGAGACGCACTGCCTTGTTGAAACGCCGGCGACGCAACTCCATCTCGACCGCTTCGAGCAGATCGTCAGCCTCCTCCTCCTCCAGCGTCAGGTCGGCGTTTCGACTCACCCTGAACGGCGCCCAGTCCTCGACGATCATTCCCACGAAGAGCCGGTCGAGCTTCGCGGCGATCAGCTGCTCGACGGGGAGGTACCGACCAGGTGCGACCGGCACCAATCGCGGGAAGAGCTGTGGGACCTTCAGCCGAGCGAATCGACGGTCACCGGTCTCGGGGTCGGCGACGTTGACCGCCAACGAGAGGGCGAGGTCCGAGATGTAGGGGAAGGGATGCCCAGGGTCGACCGCCAGCGGCGTGAGCACCGGAAAGACGCGCTCGTCGAACCACTCGTCGAGTTCGACGCGTTCGTCATCGGTGACGTCATCCCACGAAATGATGTCGATCCCTTCATCGCGCAACTCGGGCACCAACCGGTCGACGAACGTGGCGTCGACGCGGTCGACGAACTCGAGCACGCTGTGTCCGATCTCGGCGAGCGTGTGCGCTGGCGTCCTGCCGTCGGGCGAGAGCCGGTCGATACCGGCGATGATCTGATCTTTGAGCGCAGCAACACGGACCTGGAAGAACTCGTCGAGATTGGTCGCTGCGATCGCACAGAACTTTGCCCGCTCGAGCAATGGGATACCCGACTCGCTCGCGAGTTCCAGCACGCGGTCGTTGAACTGCATCCAGCTGAGTTCCCGGTTGGTGAACCGTTCATCGGTCATCGCAGCTGGCTCGTTCCCACCTCGGCCGGCTCGGAATCACCCGCGTCGATCAGCTGTCGTCCTCGGCGTAGCCGAGGTCCCATTCGATCGTGATCAACTCACGCTCGGCATCGCGCACGATTCGCTCACGATTGCGACGGAACTGTGGGTCGTCGCGAGGCAGCAAGACGAGCCGAGCGAGCACACGAGCGCGGAACTCGTCGAGCGCCTGACGGTCGCCCCAGTCGCCGTAGACCTCCCAGTGCGGAGCGACCGGACCGTGGTACACGATGCGGGCATGGGCACGCGGGGCCTGGGTCTCGGCGAGGTCGGTCATGGCTGCCGACTCTATCGGCCCGAGCAGCGTCTGGTCAGGAGTGACCGTTTGCCAGTTACATTACGGATAGGTTACGGTTTGCCATCAAGCGCGCAACGATGCGTCCCCAACCTCCTCTTACCTCGGCCGTCCACACTGAGCGGGTCCACAGAGAATTCCGGGAACCAAACCGACGTGCCGAACGTCCAAGTCAGTACTCCACACGAACAACCTCCCGCAGGAAGGGTCATCATGGCCAAGCTCACCAGTCGCTCCAAGCAGATCCCCGTCGAGACTGCCCACATTCCACACGACCCCGACTCGGCAACGGCATGGATGGCCGACGGCAACTGCCGACTGCACCCACCGGCCACGTTCTTCCCGAGTGATGGTGTCGGCGTCGACCGCGCCCGCAAGATCTGCAAGGACTGCCCCGTCATCTCGACGTGTCTCGACTTCGCGCTCGAGGAGCGCATCGACCACGGAGTCTGGGGTGGATGCAGCGAGCGCGAACGTCGCCGGATCCTCAAGCGCCGCCGAGTCGACGCCACGGTCTGACCCGAACGGTTCTCACTCCCAGCGATGAGCCGGGCGACCGCATGCGGTCGGTTCACTCATCGCGGCGCGTGATTCACTGCGAGCGATGATCGACGTGTCCGTATCCGGTCGCTTCACTCATCGCTGCGCAGGTCGCGGCGCGCGGACGCCGTTGCGGACGTGACTACTTCGAATCGTCGGACGTCGAGCTCGACGCGGCTGAGCCTGCGTCGTCGGGCTTGTCGGCGTCGGCCATTCCGTCCTTGAATTCCTTCTGCGCCTTGCCGAGATTCTTGGCGAGCTTCGGCAGCTGTGAGCCGCCGAAGAGCACGAGAACAACAACCAGGATGATGATCAGTTCGGGGCCACCGGGCATGCCGACACGCTAGCCCATCGACACGGGTGCGCGCCGCGCACCCAGCCAGGTTTGTGCACCGACGCGACGGCTCAGGCGGTGATCGTGCTGCGGGCGACCTGCGCGCGCTGACGGCGAATCCGGCGACGTTCCCGCTCGGACAGCCCGCCCCAGATTCCGAACTTCTCACCGTTCTGCAACGCGAACTCGAGACAGTCGTGGCGCACCTCACACCCGCGACACACCTCTTTGGCCTCCCGAGTCGAGGCACCGCGCTCGGGGAAGAACAGATCGGGATCGACACCCAAGCAGTTCGCATAGTCGTGCCAGTCGGGATCGGGTTCGACCGGGACTGCGCTGACCGTGATGCTGGATGTGGTGATGAACTGCATGTGGAGGATCTCCCTGCGGGCCCGAAGGCGTCGAATGTGTCCGCAATCACCCGCCCCCAAACGAATGATCGACAGCGACGTAATTACAGTGGCGTCATTCTGCCATAGCACACAGGGATTTCGCAAGGGCGGATTTGAAGAGATTCGCGCGGTCCGCGCGAATCAGCCGGCGCGGCGACCGCGGCGGGCGAGCTCACGCTTGCCCTGCATGAAGTCGACCAGCACGTAGTCGCCGAGATCTTCGGGCGTCGTGAAGAATGCACGTCCCCGATTGATCTGCGTCATCTGCTCGATGAAGTGACGCAACGACCCGTCGGCGCCCAGTCCGAATGTGTTGATCCGGATCTGTTCCTTGGTGCAGCGAACGACCTCACGCAGCGTGGCCTCGACGGTCTCACGCACCGGCGGGTAGTTGAAGAACGGCATCCCGTTGTCCATGATGTGCGCGGTCGGCTCACCATCGGTGATCATGATGATCTGCTTGGTGCCCGATTCGCGGGCCAGGAGCTTGCGCGCCAAGGTGAACCCATGATGCATGTTCGTGCCGTACACGAAGTCCCATGACACTTCGGGGAGCTGCTCGGCGGTGAGGACCCGCGCCGTCTCGGAGAAGCCGACGATGCCCAAGTAGTCCCGCGGGAACTGCGAGGTGATCAGGCTGTGCAGCGCCATTGCGACCTTCTTGGCAGGCAGGAAGTTGTCGCGCATCGGCATCGACAGCGACAGGTCGAGCATCAGCACCGTCGACGAGCGCGTCAGGTGCTCCATGCGCTCGATTTCGAAGTCCGATGGATCGAGCTGAATCGGTGTGCCGCCTCCGCTGCGTCGCAGGGCATTGCGAATGGTGCGGTTCAAGTCGAGCTGGAACGGATCGCCGTACTCGTAGGGCTTGGTGTCGTAAGTGCGTTCGTGGCCCTGCCCGAGGTTGCTGGTCTCGTGCTGTCCCAGCGTGTCCTTGGCGAGCTTCGAGAACAGATCGCGCAGCGCATTGGCACCGATCTTTCGCAGACCCTTGGGCGTCATTTCCAGACGCCCCTCCTTCTGCTCGATCAGCCCGGCCTCCTCGAGCATCTTGGTGAGCTCGGCGAGACGCTCGAGTGACTTGGCGGCGTCGTCACCCATCAGGTCGCGCACTCGATCCATGTCGGCCTCCGCGAGCGCACCCGGGCTCGAGGCGTTTCGCAGGAGGTTCTCCAACTGGTCGAGGTCGCCCATGTCCTGCATGGCCTGCATCGCCTGCTGGAATCCCATGGGATCCTGGCCCTCGAAGTCGTAGCTCTCGTTCCAGTTGAGCTGCGGAAACATCTGCTGGAGGTTTCCCGACAGCTGCTGCATCTGCCACTGCAGATCCATGTCCTCCATCAGCTGGTCGGACAGCTGCTGCAGCTGCGCCCGTTGCTCGGGGCTCATCGAGTTCATCATCGCCTGCATGGCAGCCATCCGTTTGGCCATCTGCTCGAGCAATTCCTCGACGGTCTCGGGGTTCTCGGGGAAGAAGTCGCCGTACTCCTGCATGAACTGCTCGAAGCCGGGGTCGTCGCCGCGTTGATGCTTCTCGAGCATCTCGTTGAGCGCCGCCATCATGTCCTTCATGCGGGCCATGTCCTCCGGGGTCATGTTCTGCATGGCGCCGGACATCTGGTCGACCATCTGCTGCATCAGCTGCTCCTTGAGCTGCTCCATCAGTTGGTCGAAACGCTGCTTGGCCTCCTTCGATTCGAAGTTGTACGCATCGAGTTCTCGAACCTTGCCTGCGAGGTCGTCGGGCATCAGGTCGAGGCGCATGTTGCGCTCCTCGGCCGCCGCTCGTGCGTTCTCGGCTCGGCGCTCATCACCCGAGTTCTCGGCGTCGCGCCGCGCGTTGTCGACCGCGTGACGTTCTTCGTCGATGATGTCGTCGAGCTGCGCCTTGATCTCGTCGTACACGCCGCCCAGATCGGAGTTCTCGAGCCGCTGCTGGCGTTCGGCCCGGAGCTGCTCGAGCAACTCACGAAGCCCCTGGAGTTGCTCGCCGTTTCGGTCGCGTAGGCCCTCTTGCATCATCCGACGCAACGCGGCATTGACGTCACCGTGATACAGCAGTTCATCCGTGAGTTCGTCGAACGCTGCGTCCGCATCGAACTCGAAGCCGGTCTGGGTGCCATCCCAGCGCGAGTACTCGAACCGCTTCGCCATGTCTGGAACTTAACGGGTCGTCCCACGCTTCGCTGCTCGGAGCCCGTAACATGGCTCCATGCGTGTCCCCCGCACGTTCGTTTTCGTCGACCTGTCCGGCTTCACGAACTACACGGCCGCCTTCGGCGACGATGCTGCCGGCCGCATTCTCAGCACGTTCCGCGGGATCGTGCGAACCGTGGCGTCCGATCGCGGCGTCCGCATCGCCAAGTGGCTCGGTGACGGGTGCATGGTCGTGGCCGTCGACCAGCGCGACGCCATCGATTTCGTACTCGATCTCGAACAACGCGCCACCGATGTGTGCGCACCGCTGACGATTCGGGCCGGGCTGGCGACCGGCCACGCCCTGCTGTTCGAGGGTGACGACTACATCGGGTCGGCAGTCAACATGGCGGCCCGCCTCTGCGACTACGCCCGCGGCGTGCAGGTGCTGATGCCCACCATGCAGCTCCAGCGCCTTCCCGAAGGGGTCACCGCAGAACCGTACGGCGAGGTCGAACTCCGCGGGTTTCCCGGCCCGATCGACGTGGTCAGCTTGACCGGAACTCCGCATTCGGCGAACCTCGACTCGTCCGAGCTGTGGACGCGTACGCCGTTCATCTGACCGACCGCGAAACCGTCAGCACACACCACCGATGACATTCCGCAAGGGAGCCGCCCTCACCACGTCAGCGACGCTCGGCAATGCCGACACTGCCGACGGCGGTCCGACTGCCGGCAACGGCTTTCGCACCCGCTGGCCCGAAGACCTCGCGGCGCTGCAAGACCTCGGGCTCACCGATGTCCGCATCGCGCTCGACTGGGCGCGGCTGCAGCCGAAACCGGGAACGTTCGATGCCGACTGGGCCGAGCGATTCGAACAGATTCTCCAGGCCGCTGACGCGATCGGAGTGCGTCCGTGGGCATGCCTCCACGAGTCCTCGATCCCCCGTTGGTTCGACAACGACGGCGGATTCGGCAACGACGAGACCTTCACCACCTGGTGGCCGCGTTGGGTCGAGCGAGCGGCAGAACGCTTCGGTGACCTCGTCGGGGGCTGGGTGCCGTTCGCCTGCATCCCGGCCGGCGCGCCCGACCAACCATGGCTCGACACGTGGGGCATCCTGGCGGGAGGACCGCCGGTGGCGGCCGCGGTCGACCTGCGCGAACGAGCCGGCACGGTGAGCCGCTATGCAGACACGACCGACCTGCTCGGCGCAGTCCTCAGCGGCGACTGGACCGCTGACGATGCCATCGATGCAACTGCGCTCGCCCGAGCGGCTGACCGATGGGGCGGCGAACTGCGCGAGGCTGCCGACGCCACGGACTCGGCGTTGATGATCAGCGGCTTCAGCGCCGGCCACGGCGACGACGACATCGCCGGCGAGGTCGTCGGGGCCTTGCGATCGGTGCTCGACGATGCTGTCGACGACGGCGTTCCGATCGAGGTCGCCTTCATCGAGCCCGGCATCGCCGGCCCCGACTCCCCACCGGGTCTCCTCGACGCCGACCGTGCTCCCACGCCCTCGAGCGCAGCGTTTCTCGACTGACGTCCACCGCATACCGGGCACCGGTGATCCGTGCGCGCCGGCGCTCGGTCTGGCCGAGCGTGGCAGCCTGAACGCTCAGGTACGGCCGCGGTAGGTGGCGCTCGCGCCTGCGGCGTCCTTGTTGAGGCGCTTGCTGAGGTGGAGACCTTCGAGCACGAACTCGACGGCGCCGCCGACAGCGGCCGGGGACTCATCGCCACCGGTCAGGGCCGCAACGGGTGCTCGCAGCGCGTCGACCTCCTCGACGAGTCGAGCGAGTTCCTCGCTGGTCACGCCCTCGCCCGTGTGCGCCACCGCGCCCTCCTCGAAGGCATCGACGACCGCTCGGGTCTGCTCGGGCGGTACGACGTCCTTGAAGACGCTGAGTACGGCGCCCTTGATCAGGTTCTCCATGATCGCGCCCTCGCGGCCGTCCTCGATCGACTCGATCTCGATCTTGCCCATCGAGCTGGCCGCGAGCGCATCGAGGTCGTCGACCCGGGCGACGATGTGACGTTCACCGGCGCGAAGCCCCCGCCGGAGTGCATTCGCAGCAAGCGCCTCGTAGTTCGCCACGCTCAGGCGCACACTCACGCCGGACCGTTGGTTGACGTGATTGCTCGCCCGGGCGAGGTGGCTGAATGTTGCGACGACGTCGGCCAGGTACTCGGGCACGTCGACGGTGACCCGCCCCTGGGCGGTGGTGATGTCGAGTGCCACCGCCTCCTGCCGCATGATCGCGACCTCGGTCTCGACCTCGAGCGGATAGTGCGTGCGGATCTGACTGCCGAACCGATCCTTGAGCGGCGTGATGATCCGACCACGGTTGGTGTAGTCCTCGGGATTGGCCGATGCCAACAGCATCACGTCGAGCGGCAGGCGGATCTTGTACCCGCGGATCTGAATGTCACGTTCTTCGAGCACGTTGAGCATGCCGACCTGAATTCGCTCGGCGAGGTCGGGCAACTCGTTGATGGCGAAGATGCCCCGGTTCGTTCTGGGCACGAGGCCGTAGTGAAGTGTCAGTTCGTCGGACAGGTATCTGCCTTCGGCGACCTTGATCGGGTCGACCTCGCCGATCAGGTCGGCGATCGATGTGTCGGGGGTGGCCAGCTTCTCGCCGAACCGCTCACTTCGGTGCACCCAGTGGATCGGCGTGTCGTCACCCAGCTCCTCGACGAGGTCGCGGGCATGCTTCGACACGGGGTCGTACGGATCGTCGTTGATCTCACTGCCCGCCACGATCGGCATCCACTCGTCGAGCAGCCCGGTGAGCGACCGGATCATCCGGGTCTTGGCCTGCCCGCGTTCTCCCAGAAAGATCACGTCGTGGCCGGCGAGCAGTGCGTTCTCGAGCTGCGGCATCACGGTGTCTTCGTAACCCGACACCCCAGCGAACAGCGGTTGACCGGCGGCCACCTTCTCGATGGCGTGTTCGCGCACTTCCTGCTTCACAGGCCGCGACTCCCAGCCCGAGGCCCGAAGCTCCCCCAACGTCGTCACCTGCGGTCGATCGGTATCAGCCATGAGACGAACCTACCGCGGTCGACGCGACGGTGAGCATGCGAGCGCGAGAGTCGCCGACACCGCTCGTCGGACCGAGGAGGCGGCAGCCGATCCAGTCCCGGCGTACGATCGGCGCATGCAATTGGGCGGTGTCTGGCTCGCGGCTGAGGCCGACGACGACGTTCGTCGCAACGGCATCGGCCTCGGCACCGACGACACCCGTTGGTCACGTGTGGCCGTCCCGGGCCACTGGCAGGATCAACCAGAGTTCGCGACGAGCGACGGGCCGCTGATGTACCGGCACTCGTTCACCGCCGCCCCGCCGCCCGACGGTCGGCGACGATGGGTCACCCTCGACGGAATCTTCTACCAAGCCGACGTCTGGCTCGACGGCGCCTACCTGGGCGACCCGGAGGGCTACTTCGTCAGTCACAGCTTCGACGTGACGTCGCTGTCGCGATTCGGCGACGACCACGTCCTGGCGATCGAGGTCACCTGCTCACCGCAAACAGGCGCGGCCGGCCGCCGCAACATCACCGGTGTGTTCCAGAGTCCGGCCGGGATCGGCCCGAATCGCAATCCTGGCGGGCTCTGGCGGCCGGTGTTTCTGTACGACACCGGCCCGGTCCACATCGATCGCCTCCGAGTGTTGTGCCGAGACGCCGACGCGAGACGCGCCCACCTACGGATCTCGACGCGCATCGACAGCGATCGCCTGACACCCGTGACGATGCGCACCTACCTCGACGGCGAACAAGTCGACGAACAGCTGCAGTCCATCGCCGCCGGCCAGAACGACTTCGAGTGGACGGTCGACGTCGCGGACCCCGAGCTGTGGTGGCCGCGATCGCTCGGCGACCAACCGCTCATCGACGTTGCCGTCGAAGTCGTGGTCGACGGCGAGATCAGCGACCGCCGTGAACGCCGCACCGGCCTCCGGCAGGTGGTCTGGGACGACTGGATCTGCTCGGTGAACGGCGAGCGCCTCTTCCTCAAGGGGGCGAACCTCCTCCCGACGACCACGGGTCCGGCCAACGCGACAGATGCCATCATCCGCGCCGACCTGGACGCGGCGGTCGAACTCGGGCTCGACGCGTTGCGCGTGCACGGCCACATCGCCGATCGAGCGTTGTACGACGCCGCCGACGAATCAGGAATTCTGCTCCTGCAGGACTTCCCCCTGCAGTGGGGCCAAGCTCGGTCCGTTCGCCAACAGGCGGTCGACCAGGCCCGCGCCGCCGTCGATTCACTCGGTCACCACCCCTCGATTGCGATGTGGACGGCTCACGACGATCCATCGGCCACCGACGCCGGCATCTCGGAGACCGGGTGGCGCGGAACGGCCCGCACGATTGCCGCCAAACAGTTGCCCTCCTGGAACAAGTCAGTGCTCGACCGGTGGGTGAAGCGGGCGTTCGAGCGCGCCGACTCGAGCCGCCGTGTCGTCGCCCACTCCGGCGTCGTCCCGCATCTCCCGCAGCTCAACGGCACCGACAGCCACCTGTGGTTCGGGTGGCGCCACAGCGAAGCGGAGGACCTCGCCGGCTTCGCGGCCCGTCTGCCACGGATGGTCCGGTTCGTCAGCGAGTTCGGGTCGGATTCCCCGCCGGTCGACGCTCCGTTCATCGACGAACAACTCGCGTTGTACGAGTGGCCGAGCCTCGACTGGGATCGCGTTCAGTTGGAAACCGGGTATCAGCGCGAGGTGGTCGAGCGGAGCTTCCCGCCCACCGACTTCGACGGATTCGAGGAGTGGCGCGACGCGTTGCAGTACTACCAAGCCCACGTGTTGAAGGTGCAGATCGAGACGCTTCGCCGACTCAAGTACCGACCGACCGGTGGATTCTGTTTCTCGTCGCTGAACGATTCAGGCGCGTCGATCTCGTCGAGCATCCTCGACCACGAACGTCGACCGAAGGCAGCGCACGCAACCGTCGCTGCTGCGTGTGCACCGTTGCTCGTGGTCGCCGATCCGTTGCCCGCTGACGTGCAGCCGGGCGAGCGACTCGAACTCGATGTGCACGTGGTGAGCGATCTTCGCGAGCCGCTCGACTTCGCCGTTGTCGATGTTGTTGCATCGTGGATCGGCGGGGAACAACGGTGGCGATTCGGCGGCCCGGTCCCTCCCGACGACGTGGTGAAGGTCGGTCGCGTCCGCCTGGATGTCCCGGATGCCATCGGTTCGATCACCCTCGACCTGACGCTGACGAGCGGCAACATCACCAGCCGCAATCGCTACGGCACTGTGATCAGCGCCGACTGACGGCTCGAACGCTCCAGGACAGGTGCGAGGTCACGCTGCGCGAGCGACGACGACCCATGTCGCGGCGGCCATCACGACCCGACCCTCGACGACATGACGCGACATCACATCGGCTGCTGCGTCGATGGCCGCCTGACGAGTCGTCGGAAGGGCCGCCGCGAGACCGGGAGCGATGCCCGGGTTCTGTTCCAGCGCCCGGCGGGCGGTGGATGCGAGGTCATCAGCGGGCCCGAGGTCCCCAGACGTCGGGCCTGGCTCGATCACGATCTCCCCGAAGCCGGCGGCCTGGAGCAACGACCTCACCCGGTCGGGATCCGCCAGCGAGAAGGGGCTGGGCTCTGTTGGGCCTGGTGGCGGCAGTATCTCGACATGAGCGGCCGCCGCCATGACGGGCTGCAGGATCATCGGATTGTCGAACGGACCCTGGAAGCAGACGAAACCGAGCCGACCACCGTCGACGAGTGCGTGACGCACGCGGGAGAACGCCTGCTCGGGCTCAGGAAAGAACATCACTCCGAAGCGCGAGAACGCAACGTCGAACGATGACGACTCCAGCGGTTCGTCCTGCACGTCGTGATGCCGGAACTCCACGTTCGAGCACCCCAGGGCCACGGCGCGCTCACGCGCCGCCGCGAGCATCGGTTCGGAGATGTCGACACCGACGACGAGCGCTGGCGCCACCGATGCGGCGATCGACAGCGCCGTCGCTCCGACACCGCACCCGAGATCGAGCACGCGATCCCCCGCGCGGAGTTCAAGGCGTTCGATGACTGCGCGGCCGAACGGCTCGAGCATCGAGTCGAAATGGTCGACATGTTCGACCCACGCCCGACCGGACTCTCCGTTCCACGCCTCGACCTGTGGATTCTGCGTCATGACGCAACGTACACCCGTCGGTGACGGGTGTGTTCACGACGGCTCAGCGGGCGAGCGACTTGCGATTCTTGAACTTCGACTTGAGGTAGTCGATGTTCATGGTGGCGATGTTGTCGATCGAGATCTCCTTCGGGCACGCGGCTTGGCATTCGCCATGGTTCGTGCACGAACCGAAGTGCTCGTCCATCTTCTCGACCATCGCCTCAGCACGCTTGTACCGCTCGGCCTGCCCCTGAGGCAACAGGTTGAGGTGGGCGAGCTTGGCCGACGTGAACAGGCTCGCCGCGCCGTTCGGACACGCTGCGACGCACGCGCCGCAACCGATACATGCCGCTGCGTCCATCGACGCATCGGCGACCGGCTTGGGGATCGGAATCAGGTTGGCGTCGGGGGCTCCGCCCGTGGGGGCGGTGATGTAGCCGCCCACCTCGATGATGCGGTCGAACGCCGACCGGTCGACCATCAGGTCCTTGATGATCGGGAACGCCGCGGCACGCCACGGCTCGACGACGATCTCATCTCCGCTGTCGAACACCCGCATGTGCACCTGGCAGGTGGCGGTGCCCTTCTGCGGCCCGTGAGCGCATCCGTCGATCATCAACGAGCACGTCCCACAGATTCCCTCACGGCAGTCGTGGTCGAAGACGATGGCTTCCTTGCCTTCTTCGATCAGTCGTTCGTTCAAGATGTCGAGCAGCTCGAGGAACGACGCCTCGTCGCTGATCTCCGGGATCTGGTGCGTTTCGAAGCGGCCCTGCGCGTCCGGGCCGTCCTGGCGCCAGATCTTGAGGGTGAGGTTGGTCAGTGTGCTCACTTGTAACTCCGGGTCTGGAACTTGACGACTTCGTATTCGAGCTGCTCTTTGTTCTCGATTGGATTGGTGGGGTCACCCGTCCACTCCCAGGCGCTGACGTAGGCGAAGTCGTCGTCGTTGCGAAGCGCCTCGCCGTCGTCGGTCTGGTGTTCGGATCGGAAGTGGCCGCCGCAGCTCTCCTCGCGGTTGAGCGCGTCCTTGCACATCAACATGCCCAGCTCGAAGAAGTCGTCGACACGACCAGCCTTTTCGAGGGTCTGGTTGATGCTGGTATCGGAACCGGTGACCTTCAGGTCCTTCTTGAACTCCTCGTGCAGCGCCGGAATTTCCGACAGGGCCTTCTCGAGACCGTTGGCGTTGCGGTCCATGCCGCAGTAGTCCCAGATGATCTTTCCGAGTTCGCGGTGGAAATGATCGGGGGTCTTGGTGCCACCGATCGCCATGTACTGCTTGAACCGGTCGGTCGCTTCCTGCTGGATCTTGGCGAACTCAGGATGGCTCGTGTCGGGCACCGGCTTGTTGAGCAGGTCGGCAAGATACGGAGCGATCGTGTACGGCAGCACGAAGTAGCCGTCGGAGAGGCCCTGCATCAGCGCCGATGCTCCGAGGCGGTTCGCTCCGTGGTCGGAGAAGTTCGCCTCACCCGCGCAGAACAGGCCGGGGATGGTGGTCTGCAGCTCGTAGTCGACCCACAGGCCGCCCATCGTGTAGTGGCTGGCCGGGTAGATGCGCATCGGCACCACGTACGGGCTCTCGCCGGTGATGCGTTCGTACATCTCGAACAGGTTGCCGTAACGCTCTTCGATGACGTCTTTGCCGAGGCGACCGATGGCATCGGCGAAGTCGAGGTACACACCGTTCTTGAGTGGACCGACTCCCTGGCCGGCGTCGACCATGCGCTTGGCAGCCCGAGAGGACACGTCTCGTGGCGCGAGGTTGCCGAAGCTCGGATAGATCCGCTCGAGGTAGTAGTCGCGGTCGGCCTCGGGGATCTGGTCGGCCGAGCGGGTCTCGTCGGCGTTCTTCGGAACCCAGATGCGGCCGTCGTTGCGCAATGACTCGGACATCAGCGTGAGCTTCGACTGGAAGTCATCGGCCTGCGGGATGCACGTCGGGTGGATCTGGGTGTAACACGGGTTGGCGAAGGCCGCGCCGCGGCGATGGGCGCGCCAGGCGCCGGTGACGTTGCAGGCCATCGCGTTCGTCGACAGGAAGAACACGTTGCCGTAGCCGCCGGTCGCGAGCACCACGGCGTGTGCCGAATGCGAGGAGAACTCCCCGGTCATCAGGTCGCGTGTGACGATGCCGGCGCAGCGCCCGTCGATGTTGACGACGTCGACCATCTCCATCCGGTTCCACAACTTGACGTTGCCGAGCCCGATCTGGCGGGCCAACTGCTGGTACGCACCGATCAACAGCTGCTGACCGGTCTGGCCGCGGGCGTAGAACGTGCGGCTCACCTGGGCGCCACCGAAGCTGCGGTTGTCGAGCAGGCCGCCGTACTCGCGAGCGAACGGCACACCTTGGGCGACCATCTGGTCGATGATGTCGACCGACACCTCGGCGAGGCGGTGCACGTTGGCCTCGCGGGCGCGGAAGTCGCCGCCCTTGACCGTGTCGTAGAAGAGCCGGTGGACGCTGTCGCCATCGCCCTGGTAGTTCTTCGCCGCGTTGATCCCGCCCTGCGCTGCGATCGAGTGGGCGCGGCGAGGCGAGTCGTGGAACGTGAACGCCTCGACCTGATAGCCGAGCTCACCGAACGTCGCTGCAGCCGACGCCCCGGCGAGGCCGGTTCCGACCACGATGATCTTGAACTTGCGCTTGTTGGCCGGGTTCACCAACTTCTGATTGGCGATGTAGTTCTGCCACTTGTCGGACAGCGGCCCCTCGGGGATCTTGGAGTCGAGCGGGATGGTCATTCTGCTGCCTCCTCCAGGCTGACGGTGACGGCGTTCGGGTCGTAGTCGATGATCCCGGCTTGCACTGCGATCGGGAACGAGCAGTTGCCGACCACCACGATCGTCGCAACGCCGGTCGCCAGATACCGGCGCCAGATGTTGAAGCGAGGATTGCTCCAACCCATCGACTGGAACAGCGACCACGTGCCGTGGAACAGGTGGATGCCGAGCGCGATGTTGGCGACGACGTACAAGATCGCAACGGGCAGACGCGACAGCGAGCTGTCGATGTTGTAGTAGACGGCGCCCTTCACGAAGTCGGGGTTCGCCCAGCCCCACGTGAGATCGGCGAGGTGCCACAGGATGAACAGCGCCACGATGATCCCGGTCCAGCGCATCGTGCGGCTCGCGAAGTTGGCCACCTGGTAGTCACGCGCCGACTGATACTTGACCGGGCGAGCCGTCCGGTTGAGCACCGTGAGCGAGTAGGCAGCATGGATGTGCAGCAGAACGGCACCGATGAGCACCACGCGCATGATCCACAAGAAGACGCCGTGCGGCAGGATCGGTACGAGCAGCTCACGGAGGAACTCGCCGTAGATGTCGATGTCGTACAGACGCTCGTCGCCCTCGGAGATCACGCCGAGGTACATCTTGAGGTTGCCGATCATGTGACCGATCACGAACCCGATCCCGATGATCCCGGTGACCGCCATCACGTACTTCTTGCCGACGGCCGTGGAGTAGAAGTCGATGAGGAACGGCTTCTTCTTCGGCGGCGGCTTGACTGCGGTACCCGACACGGGCCCACGGTTCAACGTTTGTGCCATTCGACTGAAACTACTCGCCGTCGCCGGTCGCGAGCCCAATCCTCCGCGAGCTCGCCACCTGTTGTGTCGGTCACAGCCATCGGCGAGCAGTGGGGTCGCAAACGCGCCAGTTGGGATCTAGCCTGCCACGCCGACCATCATGGTCCGATTCGCTCGACAGCGGATGTTTTGTCGTATCGCCCTCAGGAGGCAAGAAGCCCGTGGACGCAGTCCCGTATCTCGCAGCAGTTTCTGCTGTCGCCGCACTCATTCTCGCGTTCTACTACTACAAGGTCGTCGAGAAGGCCTCGCCCGGCAACGAACGCATGGTGTTCCTGATGACCGAAATCCAGACGGGAGCGCGCGCATTCCTCAAGAAGGAGTACCAGTGGGTGTCGGTCTTCGTGCTGGCGATGATGGTCCTGCTCGCGGTCGTCATCAATCCGCTCGCTTCGGTCACCTACCTGCTCGGCGCCGTCCTGTCGGCTGCTGCCGGGTATGCGGGCATGACCGTGGCCACGATGGCCAACGCCCGCACGACCGAGGCCGCCAAGTCCGGCCCGGGCGCAGCGCTGCCGATCGCGTTCCGCGGCGGTGCCGTGATGGGATTCTCCGTCGCCGGTCTCGCACTGCTCGGTCTGATGCTCACCTATCTCGTGTTCGTCGTGTGGATCGAGGTCGACGAGGCCTTCGAGATCGTCACGGCGTACGGCCTCGGCGCATCAACGATCGCACTGTTCTCCCGCGTGGGTGGCGGCATCTACACCAAGGCCGCCGACGTCGGAGCCGACCTCGTCGGCAAGGTCGAAGCGGGCATTCCCGAAGACGATCCCCGCAACCCGGCCACGATCGCCGACAACGTCGGCGACAACGTCGGCGACGTCGCAGGCATGGGTGCCGACCTCTTCGAGTCGTACGCCGGCTCGATGATCGCCCCGATCTCATTGACCGCCTTCGCCTTGGCGCTGACGGCCGAGCAGGCGGGCGACACCGGCGTGATCAGCCTGCTGGTGTTCCCGATGGCGATCGCCTTCGTCGGCATGATCGCCTCGATCATTGGCTCGTTCTTCGTCAAGGGCGGTGACTCGACCGACAGCCACCACCTGGCCCGAGCACTGCACATGGGCACCAACGTCGCGATGGTCATCACCGCCGTCGGCACCGTCGGCGTGGCCTACTGGCTCTTCTCCGGCGACGAGTTCGAGAACCCGATCGGCCTCGCCATCGCGGTCATCGGCGGCCTGCTCGTCGGCTGGGCGCTCGGCAAGTGCGCCGAGTACTACACGTCCGACGGCTACGGCCCGGTCAAGAAGATCGCCGGACAGGCCGAAACGGGACCGGCCACCACGATCCTGTCGGGCATCAGCGCCGGCATGCAGTCGGTCGCCGCCTCGGTGGGCCTGATCCTCGCCGGCGTCGGCATCGCCTACTGGGGCGGCACGCTCGCCTTCGCCGACGATGCCTTCGGTGGCCTGGGCGAGGATTTCGGCGGCATCTACGGCATCGCCGTCGCCGCCATCGGCATGCTTGCGACCACCGGTGTCGTCGTCTCGGTCGACGCCTACGGACCGATAGCCGACAACGCCGGCGGCATCGCCGAGATGGCCGAGTTGGACCCCTCGGTGCGTGAGGTCACCGATGCGCTCGACTCGCTCGGCAACACCACCGCTGCGGTTGCGAAGGGCTTCGCCGTCGGCTCGGCCGCACTCACCGCACTGGCACTGTTCAAGAGCTTCGAGTTCGCCGTCTTCGACGCCGATCCCACCGCGGCGCTCAACCTCAACATCGGCGAGGTCGAGGTGTTCATCGGTCTGTTCATCGGTGCGGCCCTGCCGTTCCTCTTTGCGGCGCTCACCATCGACGCCGTCGGTCGTGCCGCACAGAAGATGATCGAAGAGGTTCGCCGCCAGTTCCGCGAGATCCCCGGGCTCCGCGAAGGTCTACCCGGCGTGGTGCCCGACTCGGCTCGTTGCGTCGCCATCTCGACCGAGGCCTCGCTGCGCGAGATGATCGTGCCGGGCGCCCTCGCCGTGGTCGTGCCGCTCGTGGTCGGTTTCGTCAGCGTCGATGCACTCGGTGGTCTGCTCGCCGGAGCGCTCGTCACCGGCTTCGCCCTCGCCATCTTCATGGCGAACTCGGGCGGCGCCTGGGACAACGCCAAGAAGTACATCGAGGCCGGCGCTCATGGCGGCAAGGGCAGCGACCCACACAAGGCCGCCGTCGTGGGCGACACCGTGGGCGACCCGTTCAAGGACACCTCCGGGCCGTCGATGAACATCCTCATCAAGGTGATGACCATCGTCAGCCTGGTGTTCGCCAGCGCCTTCGTCTGATCCTCGTCTCGTTTGCGTCGACGTTTAGGTGGGCCACCCCACCGAAACGTCGACGCAAACGTGGAATTACTCGCTGACGAAGTCGATCAGTTGCTCGACGGCGCCGACCAGTTCGGGGCGAAGGTCCGCGAACGTGTCGACTCGATTGCGCAGCTTCGGCCAGAAGCCGTCGAACGGCACCCCGAGCGCATCGCAGAGCCCTTCCTTCCAGGGAACCTCCCCCTTCGGGACGTCAGGCCACTCGTCGAGGCCGAGCACCTTTGGGCGGATGCCCGCCCAGACGTCGACGAACGGATGGCCGGTGATCAACACATTCGAGTCGCGCACCGTCTGCGCGATCCGCGTTTCCTTCGATCCGGGCACGAGATGATCGAGCAGCACCCCGAGCCGGCGGTTCGCTGACGGTCCGAACTCGCCGACCGCGGCCGCGAGATCGTCTGCGCCGTGGAGCGGCTCGACGACGATGCCCAGCTCGCGCAGATCGTCACCCCAGACGTGCTCGAGCAGTTCGGCATCGTGCTTGCCTTCAACCCAGATGCGGCTCGCCGCCGCCACACGAGCCCGTCCGTCGCCCGCAACGGATCCCGACGCCGTGATCCGCTGAGTGGCCGCGTTCGCCGAGGCAGGTCGCACGAGCGTGACCGGTCTCCCCTCGATCAAGAAGCCGCCGGGCTTCCACGTGAAGTGGCGAACGTAGTCGTTGCGATCCTGCAGGGTGACCCCTTCGGCGCTCCAACGCACGACGTCGCCACAGAAGTGGGAGGCGCGGTCCTCGACCAACATGCCCATCTCGACCATCACGTCGGGGTAGGTCAGGCCGCGCTTGGATGCTGCGAAGTCGTCCAGGATGTCGCCGGTGTACGCCACGACCCCAGTGAAGCAGTCGACGAGGTCGCTGTGCGAGCATGCTCCGATGCAGAGTTTCGAGGGGAAGATCGCCGTCGTCACCGGGGGCGCCAGCGGAATGGGGCGGGAACTCGTGCTTCAGTTGGCCACCGAGGGATGCCACATCGCGATGTGCGACATGTCGGTCGAGGAGATGGACGAGACCAAGCGCCTCGCGCTCACCGTTGCGCCGGTAGGAACGTTGATCACCACCCACATGTGCGACGTGTCGGACGAGTCGTCGGTGCTGGCGTTCCGTGACGCCGTCGTCGTTCGGCACGAGACCGACCACATCAACCTGCTGTTCAACAACGCCGGCATCGGTGGCGGCGGCTCGGTGATCACCGACGAACGCGCGGTCTGGGATCGAACGTTCTCCGTGTGCTGGGGCGGCGTGTACTACGGCGTCCGCGCCTTCTTGCCGCTGCTGATCGCATCCGACGAGGGCCACATCATCAACACTTCGAGCGTCAACGGCTTCTGGGCGAGCATCGGACCCGACCGACCACACACCGCGTACTCGGCGGCGAAGTTTGCCGTGAAGGGGTTCAGCGAAGCGCTGATCACCGACCTGCGGGTCAATGCACCACACGTCAAGGTGTCCGTCGTGATGCCTGGCCACATCGGTACCTCGATCGTCGAGAACTCACTCCGTCACGGCGGCCACGAGGTCGACATGGAGGCGGCCGAGATGGTCAAGCTGATGTCGGACATGTTCCGCGACCAGGCGCCGATGTCGGCCGCTGAGGCGAGCGCCGAGATCCTCGACGGGGTCCGCAACGGCAGGTGGCGGATCCTCGTCGGCGACGACGCTCGCAAACTCGACCAGGCCGTGCGCGCCAACCCTGAGATCGCGTACGAATCACTCACCCTCGGCGATCTCACCTCGGGTCGCGCCGGCACCCCCCTGTCCCCCGACGCCTGACCGTTGCATCTGGGGTCGACCGCTCGGGTCAGACTCCATCGGGACGCCATCGCACTCGACGTCGATGGAACCCGTCGGCGTTGGTCGACGTCGAAGGTCCATGGGGAGAAACAACACAGCACTCACAGGGGTCACCTTGATGGTTCTGGTCGGGCTGGGGGTCTCGGCATGCGGCAGCGGCGACGACTCGGCATCGGAGGCGCAATTCGCGCCGCCGATCGAAGCTGAGGCGCCGACCGTGGGCGACGCAGCGCCGGGACGCTCCGGCACCCTCGAGGCGACCGAGTCGGCCGGCGACGCGGCGGTCGAACAGGCGCCGATCGCTCCACTGCCGACCGGGCAGGCACTCGCAACGACCGCCGGCGTACTCGTGGCCACGCCGGACATCCGGACCGCCGTTGCGAACACGCTCGACGCGGTGCAACGCAACGGTGCCAGCGTCTTCACCGCCGACGTCAACATCGGCGACGAACTCGACGACGGCAGCGTCGACGGTTCGGGGTACTTCGTGGTCAAGGTTCCGCCTGCCGAACTCGAACCCTTGATCACCGACCTCGGCGCAACGGTCGGTCGACTGTCGGGCCGAACGCAGGACACCACCGACGTCACCGATCAACTCGTCGACCTCGACATCCGCATCGCCGTCGAGCGCGACGTGATCGCCCGCTTCCAGAACCTGCTCGTCGATGCGACCGAGTTCCAGGACATCGTCGAGATCGAGCGGGTGATCAGCGAGCGGACCATCGCACTCGAACAGCTGTTGGCGAGCCAGCGCAATCTCGACAATCGAGTCGACCGGTCGACGCTCACCATTCAGCTGCAGTTCGAGGCACCGGGTGCCGAAGTCGCCGCTGTCGAGGACGACTCGATCGACGGGATCGGCGACGCCTGGCGCGCCGGTTGGGACGTGTTCGTCGGTGCCCTGTTCGCCATCGGCTTCGTCCTGGCCGTGGCAGCACCATTCCTCGCCACGGCCGCCGTCGTGCTGGGTGTGGTCTGGCTCGCCACACGCCGGGGCGGTCGGCGCGTTCGACCTGATGACCGGTCGAAGGTCGGGGCGCCCGCAGCGGCTCACGACGTCGAGCCCGACGCCGAAGCCCTCACACCGGACGGCCAGCTCGCCGAGCCCAGCCCTCGGGGGTGAGCACGAGGTCGCTGACGCTGCCATCGGGGAATGCGAAGGGCGCACGCACACCGGCGTGGGCACGAACTGCCGGCAACGTCAGCGGCCCGAATCCGGTGGTGTCGGACGTCCATCGGTGCCATCGACGTGCAGGGATCTCCGTGAGCTCCACCCGCGGCTCGCCGAGGATTTCGATCGAGCCGTGGACCACGCCGACCTGCTCGTAGCCGGCATCGAGCGCAGCCCGATCGCCCGACGGCTCGAGACGGCTCGGCGGCCCGGTCGAATACCACTCGAGGTCGAGGGCGATCGGCGTGGGATCACCGTAGGCCAGGCCCAGCGCTTCGTCGGCGTCGTCGATCGCCGAGGCGTACGTCTCGTTGCCGATCGACCACTGCTTCATCGGATCGTCACAGGTGTGTTCGGCCCACAGCGCCTCACCCTTGACGATGAACGGGTCCGCTCGCACCGGCACCGTGAAGTCGGTGATGTGCAGCAGCGGGCGGCCCGCTCGTGCCAATGCCGACCAGTACCACGCCGTTCGGTCGACGATCCGATGCCCGGAGATCACACCGAGCGCCCCGTCGGCCGTCCACGCAGCGAACACCCACTCCTCGACCGGCGCGCCGATGTGTCGACCCTCGTGGTTCCCGTCGAGATGGTCGCGGTCACGGGACACATCAGGCAGACTACGGACCATGATCCGATACCTCAGTCTCGACTGGATCACTGCGCTCTCCGACGAGATCGCCGCAAGCGACCACATGCGCGAGATCGCCGAGTCACATGACATCGGGGTGACCCAGGTGGTGAGCGACGGCCCGGAGGGCGACGTCACGTACCACCTCGTCGTCGGAGACGGTGAGGCGTCGTTCGGCGCCGGTCCCGCCGAGCCCGAGGACGTGAAGATGGAACAGGACTGGGGCACCGCGGTCGCAGTCGCCACCGGCGAACTCAACGCGCAAGAGGCGTTCATCGGTGGCCGGATACGCCTCTACGGCGACCAGCAGAAGTTGCTCGATTCACAGCCGGTGTTCGGCGCGTTGGATGCGGTGTTCGCATCCGTACGCGAGCGCACGACCTACGAGTGAGTGCCGGCACGCAATGCCGGAGATGCCGGAGATACAGGCCCACGCCGAACGCTTGACAGAACAGTTCGCGGGACGTGTGCTCTCGGGCTTCAAGCCGTTCAATTTCACCGCCCTGAGAACTGCTGTGCCTCCACCTGCCGACGCGTTCGACACCCCACTGGTGGACGTCGGGCGGCGGGGCAAATATCTGCTCCTCCGGTTCGAGCCGATCACGTTCGTCGTCCACCTCATGCAGGGTGGTCGACTCGTTCCGGATGCGAAACTGTCGACCAAGCCCCGCGGCGGGCAGGCCCGCTTCGTCTTCGAGCCGGTCGCACGCGACGACGGATCGATCGACGAGACGGCACTGCTGCTCACCGAACACGGCAAGGAACGCCGTGCAGGTGTCTGGTGCGTTCCGACCTCCGAAGCGCTCACGTCGCCACCCCTCGACAAGCTGGGCCCCGAGGCCGTCGGCATTGACGCAGAGCAGCTCGCTGAGCTCTTCGCCGCGAACTCGATGCGTGTTCACGGCTTCCTCCGCGATCAACGAATGATCGCCGGTGTCGGACGACGCCTGGCAAACGAGATCTGCCATCGGGCTCGTGTCTCGCCCTTTGCGAACACGCGCAAGCTCGCAGCATCGGGCACGGTCGACCTCGCGTCGGCGATCAACTCGTGCATCGCGGAGGGTCTGGAGGCCGAACGGAGCCGCACTGACATGAGTTCGTCGAAGGACCGGCCGAGCGCAATGCACAGTCGGACCGGCGAACCGTGCCCCGACTGCGGCGACGTGGTGCGGGCCGTGGAGTACTCCGGTTACACGGTGAACTATTGCGCGACGTGCCAGACCGGCGGCAAGGTCCTCGCCGACAACACCACCAGCAAATTCCTGAAGTAGCGCACACCGAATACGCTCGGACGAATGCCGATCCATCTTCGAGCCGAGCCCGGTGACTACGCCCCCAACGTGCTGTGCCCCGGCGACCCCCTGCGGGCGAAGTACATCGCCGAGACCTTCTTCGACGATGGCTTCCGCCAGGTCAACGCGGAACGCGGCATGCTCGGCTACACCGGCACCTTCGAGGGCAAGCCGATCAGCGTCCAGTCGACCGGCATGGGGTGCCCGAGCGCAGGCATCGTGTTCGAGGAACTGATCATGCTCGGCGCCACCCGCCTCGTCCGAGTCGGCACGTGCGGCGGACTCGGTGACGACATGGCCATGGGTGACACCGTCGTCGGGCTCGCCGCTTCGAGCGACGACCAGACCCCATTGCGGTATGCCGCGATGGAGGGCTATGCCCCGAGCGCGACCTTCGCTCTCGCCGAGACGGCCGCTCGGTTGAGCCGGGAGAGAGCGGCCGGCGCTGTCCACGTGGGCCCGGTGGTGACGTCCGGCCTCTTCTACGATCCCGACCCGACCACGTTCGCTCGCTGGAAGCGACTCGGCCACCTCGGCGTGGAGATGGAGGCGGCGATGATGTACACCGTCGCCGCGGTCAAAGGCATCGAAGCGCTGGCGATCATGACCGTGAGCGATCTGCTCGGCGAGAGCGGCGACACGGTGCGCATCAGTGACGCCGAACTGAGAGCCGGCGTCGATCAGATGATGCGCATTTCCTGCGCCGTCGCCGTGTCATGATTCGCGGACTCGGCATTCGCCGAGAGAACCGACTTCGCTTCAGGAGCGTCGAATCAACGTGAGAACCCGTGGTGCCATAAGCCTCCTCGCCCTTGCCGGCCTCGCGATCGCCGCGTGTGGCAGCGACGACGGAGCGACCGATTCGGGCAGCGCCCCGACGGCGGCTGACCTGTCCGGTCGGGGATTCGTGTCGACCGATGTCACGGGCCACGACCTCGTCGAGGGTTCCGAGATCTCAGTGAACTTCCTCGATGACGCCGTGAGCGTCAACGCCGGCTGCAACACCCTGAACGGCGGCTACGAGATCACCGACGGCACGTTCGTCGCCGGTGCGTTCACCTCGACGATGATGGCGTGCGACGATGCGCTGATGGGCCAGGACACGTGGCTCGGTGAGTTCTTGTCGTCGTCACCGGCGATCGAGCTCGATGGATCGACACTGACCCTCACCGGTGACGAGTCGACCATCACGTTCGACGAGGTCGAGCCGGCAGCGCTCGTCGGCACCACATGGGTCGTGTCGGGCACCGTGGCGAACGAGGCGGTGACCGTGAGCGTCGTCGACTCGGAGGCGTCGATGACGATCACCGACGACCAGGCGCAGATCGACACCGGCTGCAACACCGGCTCGTCCACCGTGGAGATCACCGACACCACCATCACGTTCGGGCCGATCGCGCTGACGAGAATGGCTTGCGACGAGGAGCTCACGCGGCTCGAGAACAGCGTCCTGGCGGTCCTGCAGGGCGAGGTGGCCTACGAGATCGACGGCGACAGGTTGTCGCTGCGTTCGGGCGACGGTGCCGACCAAGTCGGCCTCGACCTCACCGCGAGCTGAATCAGCTCGCTGGCTGCGACCTGCCGGTCACGGAACTGGAACAGCTCGCGCTCGGCGGGCGGGTCATGGCTTCGTCGCTGTGATCACCCGTCCGCCGAGACCATCAACGAGGTGGCGACACGACACCGAACGTCGACGAACGTCGACGAACGAGTTGGTCAGGACGCAAGCACGCTGATGCCGTCACCGAGCAGCTTGGCGCCGAGCACGACGAACAGCACGGACATCACCGTGGCGTCGTTGGCGAGCAACCACGCCTTCATCGCGTCGAGCGCCGGTCGCATGCGGTCGCCCGCAACGAGGTAGCCGATCACGGGCACCATCAGGGTGCACGACGCGATCAAGACGTACACCGCGACAACGACGGCCTCCTCGCTTCCCGTGAGACCTGCGGCGCCGATCGAGCTCGCGGCCGCGATGGTCAGGCCGAGGTTCTTCGGGTTGACGCCCGACAGCAGAGCGGCGAGTCCGAACGACTTGACGGCCGTGAATCCATCGATCGACGCCATCCATGTAGGCATCGGCGGCTCCTCGCCCTCGCGTGGACGGTCTCGCCACTGCTTGACGGCGAGCAGGAGGAACACGACGCCGATGGCCGCCTTGATCCATCCTGTGACGTCGCTCGTACCGTCGGATCCCTCGAACCCGACTCGCAAGATGACCGTCGCAACAGCGACGAGGCCGAAGATCCATCCGACCAGGAACGCGACGCTGTTGCTCTTTGCACGGTTCGAGAACAGCATGAGGATCGTCGCAATGATCGGAATCGGGCTGATCGCGACGCCGACGGCGACCCCGAGGATCTGTCCGATTGCTGTACCCACGTGGTCCTCCCGGCGAACGCCGAACGCTAGCTGGGCTGTTCACGCCGCGGCGCGACGACAACGCCCGACGGTCAGATCAGGCCGAGTTCAGCAACAGCGTCGCGTTCGCTGACGAGTTCGTCGGCGCTGGCGTCGATCTTGGCGCGGCTGAAGTCGTCGATCTCGAGGCCCTGGACGATCTCGTAGTCGCCGCCCTTGCAGACGCACGGGAACGACGAGATGATCCCCTCGGGAACGCCGTAGCTGCCGTCGCTGACCACCGACATCGACACCCAGTCGCCATCGGGCGTGCCGAGCGTCCAGTCGCGGATGTGATCGACTGCAGCTGATGCGGCCGACGCCGCCGACGACGAGCCCCGGGCCTCGATGATCGCAGCGCCGCGCTTGGCAACGGTCGGGATGTACGCCGACTCGTACCACTCGTGGTCGCCGACCGCGTCGTACGCCCGCTGGCCGTTGACGTCACAGTGGAACAGGTCGGGGTACTGCGTCGTCGAGTGGTTGCCCCAGATCGTCATCTTGGTGATGTCGTTGACCGACGCGTCGAGGCGGTGGGCGAGCTGTGCCTTGGCGCGGTTGTGATCGAGGCGAGTCATCGCCGTGAAGCGTCGGGGGTCGAGGTCGGCGGAGTTGCGCTGGGCGATCAACGCGTTGGTGTTCGCCGGATTGCCGACGACGAGGATCTTCACGTCCGGCGTCGCCGAGCGCGACAGGGCCTCGCCCTGTGGCTTGAAGATGCCGCCGTTGGCCGACAGCAGATCGGCGCGTTCCATGCCCGCCTTGCGCGGCATCGAACCGACGAGGATGGCGACGTCGGCGTCACCGAACGCGGTGTCGGCGTCGTCGGTACACACGACGCTGTCGAGCAGCGGAAAGGCGCAGTCGTCGAGTTCCATCCGCACGCCCTCGAGCGCGCCGAGCGCCGGCGTGATCTCGAGCAGCTGCAGCGAGATCGGCGTGTCCGGGCCGAGCATCGAGCCCGACGCGATACGGAAGAGGATGCTGTAGCCGATCTGGCCAGCAGCACCGGTGACGGCAACACGAACAGGAGTGGTCATGGCCCGAGCGTACGCCTGCAACCGACCGCCTCCCAAAGGCACGCGCGCCCGAAAAATGTGCGCCGAATGATCCCATGCGGCACGAGCCGCACACATTTCGGGCTCAGGGTTGGGCGAGCACCCGACCGATCACGTCGGCGTAGTAGTTCTGGCCGGACTGCGTGAGATGGATGCCGTCGTCGTAGAAGCACCGGCCCTGGCAGCTCGCCGAGAGCACTTCCCAATCGACGACGGTCACGTTGGCGTGCGTCGCCGGGACCGCTCGGAGCTTGGCGTTGTTGTCGGCGATCCAGCCGCGGTCGGCCTTGCCGGTCAGCAGGAGCACGACGGGCACGTCGGCCACGGTCGCCAGCATCGCATCGAGTGTCTCCTGGCTGAAGCCGCCATTCGTGCCGAGGTGGATCACGACGACCGACCCGAACGTGCCGTTGTCCTTCAGCGCCTGCATGGTCGGCACGAATGCCTGCATCTGACGGCTCTGCAGGGCGTCGACTTGAAAGCCCCGAGCTTGGAGTTCCTCGGCGGCGCCGAGCATCACCGAGTCACCGAGCGCCACGAGCGGAAAACCGGAGGCCGTCGGAGGAATGGCGAGCGGAGCGAGACCATCGAGGCTGGACACGACACCGAGCTGGCCGACAGGCGTCGGCGGCACAGTGGTCGGCGGCACCGTCGTGGGTGGGACCGTGGTCGCCGCGACAGTCGTCGGAGGGCCGGAGGCACCGGGGACGGCCGAATTCGACGGGTCGAGCGTGGGATCGATGACGCCCGGCACCGCCGTCACGGCCGTCGCCGTAGTCGTCGACGGCGTGCTGCTCGTCGTGGTCGACGCCACCGGAATGTCGTCGACGGCGAGCAGGTCGGTGGTGAACTCTTCACCAACGTCGAGCGCCTGGGCGATTTCGTTCTGCTCCAGAGGGGCGGTCATCAAGACGGATCCAACGAACAGCCCGACGACGGATACCAGTGCAACGGCACCCGTGGCGACCAGCTTGGGGCCCCGTCGGGTGCCCGCGAAGATCCGCCGCCACTGTGCCGAGAACCTTCCTTGGCGAATCGGCGTCTCCACGAACCGGTACGACGCTTCGGTCACGATCGTCGTCAGGAACAGGGCGAACACGAACTGGTTGAGCGTCAACTTGTTACCCGCCACGCCACGGATCATCTGGTAGATCGGCCAGTGATACAGGTACAGCCCGTACGACCGGGTGCCAATCCAGCGGAACCAGGGATTGCCGAGTACCCGGTTGGCATACGCACCCCGATGGGTGACGGCGGCGATGATGGCCAGCGTCGCCAATCCGGCCAGGAACAACCCACCCCGGAACACGAACGGATCGGCACCCGTCGGCGTGACGAGATACGTGTTCCAACACAGCCAGCCGAAACCGATGATCGCAACCACGGCCAATCCGTCGAAGAGCCTCCCCTTGGAGCGCAATGGCCCTCGAACGATGGCAAGTGGCCGCCAGATCATCGCAAACGCCGAGCCCAGCAGGATGCCGCTCAGCCGGCTGACCGTGCCGAGATAGAGCGTGTCGACCTTGTTGATCGGGCGTTCACCCAACCACCAGTACGCGTCCGGGGTGATGTTCGGTTCGGCGATCGGGCCGGAGTAGAACAGCAGCGCCGTCGCCACGGTGATCAACACCGCGACCACGAACAGCCAGCGGCTGACTGCGGCCACCTGACGGGTGCCGTTGCGTCCGAGCAGGAAGATCATCACGACCGGCCAGAGCAGGTAGAACTGTTCCTCGACGGCCAGGCTCCACAGGTGCCGCAGCGGGGCGAAGTCGCCGGCCGCGGTGTAGCCGAGTCCCTCCCAGATCTGATACCAGTTCGAGACGTAGAAGACCCCGGCGATCACGTCGCCGCGGAGGGCGCCGAGCGCCTGATACTTGAAGATCGCTGTCCAGACGACGACGAAGAACATCATCGTGAAGAGCGCTGGCAGTAACCGCCGGGCTCGGCGGAGCCAGAAGTGGCGCAGCGAGACCCGGTAGGTGCGTTCGCGTTCGGAGATCAACAGCAACGTGATCAAGTAGCCGGAGATGACGAAGAACATCTCCACGCCGAAGAAGCCACCGGGAAGCCAATCGCTGTTGGCGTGATACACCATTACGGCGACCACGGCGAGCGCGCGCATGCCGTCGAGTCCCGGGAGATACGGGACCCGACTGATGTGGGCGCGGTCGTCGGGGACCGGTTCCACCCGGGGCGGGGCGAGCGTGGACATGGGTCATCCAGTATCGCCGAGCACGTTGGGCCGACAGCGTCATGCCAGCGGGGATCAGCCCGGGCGCTCAGCGCATCAGGTCGGGCCCGGCGCCGGGTGGCGCTCAGCCGGGAGCTTGCAGGGCACCGTCGATCAGGGCGGCATAGTAGACCTGGCCGTCCGGGCGCAGGTGGAAGCCGTCGTTCTGGAAGCAATCCCCCGGGCACGCGTCGGCAAGATCCGCCCAGTAGAGCACTGACGCGTTCGGGTAGCCGCTCGCCGCGTCGATGATGCGTGCGTTGTTGGCGTCGGTCCAGTCACGGTCGACGTCGATGGTGAGGAGCAGCACCTGAGGCACATCGGCCATCGCATTCATCATGGCGGTCAGGTCGTCGGAGTTGATGTTGCCGTTCGTGCCGAGGTGGACCACCACGACCTCGCCCAGGCGACCGTCGGCGCTCAGCTGCTCGACGATGGCGACCCCGTCGGAGAACTGGCGGCTCTCCTTGGCGTCAACTGTGTACTGGCGGTTCGCGAGTTCGCCGGCGGCGCCGAGCATCACCGAGTCGCCGAGTGCGAACTGAGCGATCGGAACCGCCGGTGCGGTGGTGGTGGTCGTCGTCTCGACGACCACCGGTGGCACAACAGCCGAACCCGATGGATCGGTGGCGTCCGCCGGTGCCGTCGCGCCGTCCGTCGCCGCCGGCGGACCGGTGGCCGCGGACGGATCGTTCACGTCGGCGCCGGAACACGTCGGGTCGCTGACGACGTCGCAGGTGAACTCGGCGCCCTCGTCGAGTGTCTGGCGGACCTCGTTCTCCTCGACGGGAGCTGTCATCAGGCTGAAACCGGCAAACAGCGTCAGCGCGACGACGGCCGCACCGATTCCGTACAGCGCTGTGCGGGGCCCTGAGACGGGCGACCGACGGATACGCGACAGCGACGCACCGAGCGTGCCCTTTCGGATCGGCGTCTCGATGAAGCGATACGAGAGCTCAGTGATGATCCCTGTGGCGATCATCGCCAACGCGAACTCGTGGAACTTCAGATGGACGCCGGCGATGTTGCGGATGATCTGATAGATCGGCCAGTGGTAGAGATACAACCCGTACGACCGAGTGCCGATCCACAGCAGCACCGGGATGCTGAGCACTTTCGAGGTCACGGCGCGCCCGTGAGTGACCGCCGCCACCATCATCAGCGTGGCGATCGCGCACAGCAGGAAACCACCGCGGAAGAGCACGGGATTGCCGCCGTCGGGGCCGATCAACCACATCCACCAGACCATGGCTGCGAGCGCGAGCAATCCGATCAGCGCCACGAGGTCGAGCAGCCGACCCTTCGTGCGCAGCGGCCCGCGCATGACCGCGACCGGCCGCCACACCATCGCGAACGCTGCACCCAGCAGCAGCCCCGCGGCGCGACTGAACGTGCCGAGGTATGACCAGTCGAACTTCGAGATCTCGCGGCCGAACACCGACCAGTAGGCGTCCGGGGTCACCTCCGGCGTTCCGATCGGGCCCGAGGTGTACACGAGCGCCGTGACGATCGTGACACCGAGCGCAGCCAGCACGAGCCAACGGCTCACGTCGGCGATCCGGCGCGATCCGCCGCGGAGCAAGGCGAACATCACGAGCGGCCACACCACGTAGAACTGCTCCTCGACGGCGAGGCTCCACAGGTGGCGCAACGGTGCGAACTCGTTGGCGGCGGTGTAGCCGGCGCCCGTCCAGATCTGGTACCAGTTCGAGACGTACAGCAGGGCGGCGATCACATCGCCACGAAGCTTGCCGAGAGCCTCCCGTTCGGACAGCGACGTCCAGATCGTGAGGGCGATCAGCATCGTGAACAGCGCCGGGAGCAGGCGCCGCGCGCGCCGGAACCAGAACTGCTTCATGTCGACAGTCGACGTGCGTTCCTTCTCGGAGATGAGCAGCAACGTGATCAGGTAGCCGGAGATCACGAAGAAGACCTCGACGCCGAGGTACCCGCCAGGCAACCAGTCGGGATTGGCGTGGTACACCATCACTGCGACGACGGCGAGCGCCCGCATGCCGTCGAGACCGGGCAGGTACGGGACCCGACTGATGTCGGCAGGCGCCGAACCCCGACGGACACGGTCCGTCGGCCGCGTCGACGTACGCGTCGGGGCTTCCGATGCGTCAGCTGCGGCGGTCATGCGCTGACCAGTATCGCTCACGCAGTGGTCAACCCGAGGTTCACGCAGATCTCGACGACCGAGTCGGGTCGATTGAGTGCATACAGGTGGAGGCCCGGCGTGCCGGCGTCGATCAGATCGACGCACAGCTGGGTGGCCACCTCGATCCCGATGCGGCGCACCTCCTCGGGATCGTCGGTGGCGTCGAGACGATCGGCGAGCCACCCGGGCAACGCCGCGCCGCTCATTTCGGCCATCCGCTTCACCATTGCCTTGTTGCTGATCGGCATGATGCCGGGCAACACCGGCTTGTCGATCCCGAGTTCGGACAGCTCCTCGACCAGGCGCACCCAGTGCTCGGCGTCGAAGAAGAACTGAGTCAGAGCGAAATCTGCGACCGAGAGCTTGTCCGCGAGGTGGCGCCGATCGGTGGCCCGATCGGGCGAGCGAGGATGGACCTCCGGATGCGCTGCGACACCAACTGCGAACGTGCCCGCAGCCACCACGTCTTCGAGCAAGTCCATCGCATAGAGATAGTCGCCCGGTTCCTCGACCCCGCCGGCGGGAGGATCGCCCCCGAGCGCCAGGATGTTCTCGATACCGAGTTCGGCGTAGTGCTCGAGCAACGAACCGACGTCGTCACGTCGATGGCCGCGGCATGTGAGGTGCGGCATCGGCGTCCAGGTCGTCTCACCGATCATCCATGCGACGACGTCACCGGTGCGGTGACGGTCGGAGCCGCCCGCCCCGTAGGTGATCGACACGAAGTCGGGATGCAGCGATTCGATTGCGGCCACGGTGCGTCCGAGGGTCATGTTCGCCGCGGGAGTCTTCGGTGGGAAGAACTCGAACGACAACGTCCGTTTGCTCGCGAGGAGATCCGGGATCCGGGCCATCGAATCAAGCTATCGAGCTGATCGCCTCGGAACCGGCCGGTTCGAGGGTCAGCCAGCGGCAAAGTCCCAGGTGGTACGTTCCGCGGCAGCCCGGAACGGGCTCGATACAGCAAGGGGACCAACATGCAAATGATCGACATCTGGAAGACCGTCATCCTCCAGCGATACGCCAAGTTCGATGGCCGGGCCGGCCGGGAGGAGTTCTGGTGGTTCGTTCTGGCGAACTTCCTGGTCTTCATCGTGCTCGCGATCCTGCTCGCGATCTCGAACATCTTCTGGATCCTCTACATCGGCTACGCGCTGGCCGTGATCGTGCCCAGCATCGCGTTGGCGATCCGCCGCCTGCACGACACCAACAAGTCCGGGTGGTGGCTGTTGATCGGCCTGATCCCGTTCGGCGGCATCGTGCTACTGGTGTTCTACATTCTCGAGGGCACGAACGGCCCCAACGACCACGGCGCCGCGCCCGAACCCGCAGCTCTCGCCACCTGATCGGTGGGACGTCTGGGGTCAGACCCCAGACGTCGCGCTCAGTGGCGGAAGTGGCGTTGGCCGGTGAAGACCATGGCGATGCCGTGTTCGTCGGCGGCAGCGATGACCTCGTCGTCTCGGACCGACCCACCGGGCTGGATCACGCAGGCGATGCCGGCGGCGGCCGCCGCGTCGAGGCCATCGCGGAACGGGAAGAACGCGTCGCTCGCGCAGGCGCCACCGTTCGCTCGGCCCGCTGAACGTTCGGCGGCGATGCGGGCTGAATCGAGACGATTCTGCTGACCGGCGCCGATGCCAAAGGCCTGCATGTCCTTGACGTAGACGATCGCATTGCTGCTGACGGCTGCGCAGACCTGCCACGCGAACTCGAGATCGGACCACTGCTCGTCGGTCGGCTGTGCTGCGGTGACCACTCGCCACTCGTCGCTGCGCCCCGCGATGGGATCGGGTTGTTGAACGAGCAGACCGCCGTCGACCGGCCGGACGTCGAACGGCAGCGGTGACGCCGCATTGGCGGACATCACGCGCAGGTTCTTCTTCACCGCCAGGATCTCGAGCGCCGCCGGTTCGAAGTCCGGCGCAACAACGACCTCGGTGAACACGTCACCGATCGCGGTGGCCATGTCGGCGGTCACCGTGCGATTCGCAGCGATGATGCCACCGAATGCGCTGACGGGATCGCAGGCGTTTGCGCGGATGTACGCCTCGGTGATGTCATCGGCGATGGCCACGCCGCACGGGTTCGCGTGCTTGACGACGACGACCGCCGGCGCATCGAAGCGGTGGACGAGTCGCCATGCGGCTTCGGTGTCGAACACGTTGAGATAACTGAGTTCCTTGCCGCCGTGCTGGGTCATCGAGTCCCACCAGCTCGTCGCTCCGGCCTGACGGTAGCGGGCACCCTGCTGGTGCGGATTCTCGCCGTAACGCAGCGGCTGAGCGAGTTCGAGCGCCAGGTGGATCGACGACGGGAGCGCTCCGTCGCCATCACTCGGACTCGACTCGTCGAACCAGGTGACGATCGCGGCGTCGTACGCAGCGGTGTGGGCGAACGCTGTTCGTGCCAGACGGTGCCGCGTGACCTCGGTCAGCGCCCCTTCCTCACGGAGTTCGATGAGCACCGACTCGTAGTCGGCGGGGTCGACGAGGACCCCGACGTGTGCGTGGTTCTTGGCCGCTGCACGCACCATGGCCGGACCGCCGATGTCGATCAGCTCGATGCTCGGGTCGGACGAGAAGGGGTAGAGGTTGACCACGACGAGGTCGATCGGTTCGATGCCGTGGTGCTCCATGTCGGCGACGTGCTCGGCGTCGGTCGGGTCGGCGAGGATGCCCCCGTGGATCTTCGGGTGCAACGTTACGACGCGGTGGCCGAGGATCGCCGGGAGACCCGTCAACTCGGCAACGTCGGTGACCGGCACGTCGGCATCTGCGATCGCCCGTGCGGTCCCGCCGCTCGACACGAGCGACCACCCCAAGCGGTGCAGTGATTCGGCAAACTCGACGATGCCGGACTTGTCGTAGACGGAGAGCAGAGCAGTGGGCACGAAGAGGACCGTAGCCAACGCGTCACCGCCACGACACATGACGCGCCACCCTCACAGGGAGCGGAGTGCACGCCCTGCGGCGGCACCGGGACTACGGTCGATTGCGGGGAGAACCGCACACCCGCAGTTCCGGAGGGGATTCACATGGACTTCAGCAGATTCAAGACATCCGATTGGCTCATGATCGGAGGCGGTATCGGCATCTTCGTGTTCGGCTTCTTCAACTGGGTGACGGTGTCCGGGTTCGGCTTCTCCAGCTCAGGTGGCAACGTCTTCGACTTCTTCTTCACCGGCACGATCCCGTGGTTCCTCGTGATCGCCAGTGCGGTGATCGCGGTGCTCCTCGTGCAAGGCGTCCTGTCAGATGACCAGGCTCCGTGGCCGCTGATCCTGCTGGTTGCCACCGGGCTCGCCGCATTGCTGTTGCTGATCCGGATCATCTTCAATCCGATCGACGGCAAGGACGTGATCGAATCAGCCGGGGGCGATGTCGGGCGCGGCATCGGCATGATCCTGTCGGTGCTGTCCGGGCTCGTCGCGACCGCCGGCGCCTACCTGAACTTCCAGGCGTCGGGTGGCACCCTCAAGGACCTCACCGACGTCGACAAGCTCAAGTCGAGCTTCGCCAAGGGCGAGGTCGCAGACGCTCCTCCGGCCCCACCAGCCGCGCCGCCCGCGCCACCGGCTCCTCCGTCGCCCCCGCCAGCGCCTCCGGCCCCACCAGCCGCGCCGCCCGCACCGCCTGCCCCGCCGGAGGGGTGAGTCGTTCTCGTGAAATCGTTGCGGAATAGTTCCGCAACGATTTCACGAGCAGCCGTCAGAGCGAGGTGACGATCTCCGCCATCAGTTCACCGGCTTCGGTCGGGTTGAGCCCGACCTTCACACCGGCGGCTGCGAGCGCGTCCATCTTGCCCTGCGCCGTGCCCTTGCCACCCGAGACGATCGCGCCGGCGTGGCCCATCTTCTTGCCGGCCGGAGCGGTGACGCCGGCGATATAGGCGCTCATCGGCTTGGTGACGTTGGCCTGGATGTACTCCGCCGCTTCTTCCTCCGCCGAGCCGCCGATCTCGCCGATCATCATGATCGCGTGGGTTTCCGGGTCGGCCTCGAACTCCGCGAGACAGTCGATGAAGTTGGTACCCGGAACGGGGTCGCCGCCGATGCCGACGCATGTCGACACGCCGATGCCCTTCTGCTTGAGTTCGTACAGCGCCTGATAGGTCAACGTGCCGGACCGGCTGACGATGCCGACGTTGGGGCCGTCGGCCGACGGGACCTGAGCGATCTCGCCGGCGGTGATGCCGATGTTGCACTTGCCGGGGCTGATGATGCCCGGGCAGTTCGGGCCGAGCAGCCGGGTGTTCGGGAAGTCGCGAACGAGCGTGTTGAACACCTTCGCCTCGTCCTGGGCGGGGATGCCTTCGGTGATGCAGACGACGAAGGCGATGCCGGCCTCGGCAGCCTCCATGATCGCTCCGGACGCGAACTTCGGCGGGACGGCCACGAACGACGCAGTCGCACCGGTCGCGGCGACCGCATCGGCGACGGTGTCGTAGATCGGGACGCCGTCGACGTCCTGACCCGCCTTGCCGGGGGTGACGCCGGCGACGATCTGCGTGCCGTAGTCGCGGTTTCGCAGGCCGTGGTATTTGCCCTGCCCGCCGGTGAGTCCCTGGACGATGACCTTGGTGTTCTCGTTGACGAAGATGGCCATGGCTATCTCACTTCGCTTTCACAACGGCCGCACGAGCGGCGTCGAGCATGGTGGGTTCGGACTGGAGCTTGTCGGCGGCGATGCCGGCATCGAGCAGGATCTGACGACCCTCCTCGGCGTTGGTGCCGTCGAGGCGGATGACGATCGGTGCCCGCAGGTCGACGCGACCCATCGCTTCGACGATGCCCTTGGCGACTTCTTCGCCGCGCGTGATGCCGCCGAAGATGTTGATCAGGATCGACTCGACCTTGTCGTCGAAGTTGATCACTTCGAGTGCCCCGGCCATCACGTCGGCGTTCGCACCGCCGCCGATGTCGAGGAAGTTGGCAGCCGAGCCGCCGACCTGGTTGACGACGTCGAGTGTCGACATCGCAAGGCCGGCACCGTTGGCGATGATGCCGACCGTGCCGTCGAGGCCGATGTACTGCAGGCCCTTCTCGGCGGCCATCTTCTCGCGCTCGTCCATCTCCGTGAGGCCGCGGAAAGCGTCCCACTCGGGATGACGGAACTCGGCGTTCTCGTCGAGCGTGACCTTGGCGTCGAGAGCGTGCACTTCGCCGGTCGGCTTGAGGATGAGCGGGTTGATCTCGGCGAGGTCGCAGTCGCCTTCGGTGAAACAGCGGTACAGCTTCACGAGAATGTCCGCTGCGCCGTCGAGCGCCCGCTCCGGCAGCTTCGCATCGACGCACGCCTGGCGGGCCGTGGCCAGATCGAGGCCGTCGACGGGGTTGACGTGGAGCTTGACGATCGCGTCGGGATTGCTCTCGGCGACCGCTTCGATCTCGACGCCGCCTTCAGCAGACAGCATCAGGAGGTGCTGTTTCGCAGCACGGTCGAGCGTGAAGCTGGCGTAGTACTCCTCGTCGATGTCCGACGCCTGCTCGATCCAGAGCCGCTTGACGACATGGCCCTTGATGTCCATGCCGAGGATGTTGCCGGCGTGCTCGCGCACCTCGGCCTCGTTGTCGGCGAGCTTGATGCCACCGGCCTTGCCGCGACCACCGACCTGCACCTGCGCCTTGACGACAACGGGATAGCCGGCCTGGTTGGCCTCCTTCACCGCCTCGTCGACGGTGTCGGCGGGGCCGCCCCGGCTCACCGGGATGTCGTAACGGGCGAAGTACTGCTTGCCCTGGTACTCGAAGAGGTCCACGTCGGGGTCACTCGCTTTCTGGTTGCGTACGGTTGCGTGCGGTTGACCGACCGCGGCGGCGATCAGTCGGGTTCGGATTCGTCGAGCGCGGTCTCCAACCACTGGCCGATCGCCTTCAGCGACGAACCAGGACCGAAGATCTCGGCCACACCCTGCTCACGCAGCGCTCGAGCATCAGCGTCGGGAATGACCCCACCACCGAACACGAGCACATCGCCGAGGTCGCGGCTGCGCAGTTCCTCCATCACGCGTGGAAACAGGGTCAGGTGCGCTCCGGACAGCAGCGAGAGGCCGACGCCGTCAGCGTCCTCCTGCAGAACGGTCTCGGCGATCTGCTCCGGCGTCTGGTGCAAGCCGGTGTAGATGACTTCGAAGCCATGGTCACGCAACGCGCGAGTGATGGTCTTCGCGCCACGATCGTGGCCATCGAGCCCGGGTTTCGCCACGACGATGCGATACGTGCGCTTCACGAAGCATGAACCATAGGGCAACTCCACGCGTTGCGCCGAAACGGCGGTCGACCCATCGAATCGATCGATCCCCGGCAGACTGGGGCGATGCCGGATGCCACCGCTCGACGACCGGTCAGATTGAAATCACCGTTCACGCGCGCCGTCGTCCCGGTACTGGGCGGCATTGCTTTCTTCGTGCTCCTCGCGCTGGTGACATGGGGCATCGCCGCGTGGATCTCCGGTGGCGGCGCCGACGTAACCGATCGCCTGGCACCGAGTCGATTCGAGGTCGGCTCCGTCCAGAACGCCGCCCAGATCGTCGAGCAGGACGGCCCGATCATCTTTCCCGGGCTGAACACCACCACCGGTGAACGCACGCTCGTACTCGATCACGAGGGCTCCGACCCGACGCGTGGTTGGCGGATCTTCTACGCCTATCCGATCGGTCGACCCGACTGCCCGGTCGAGCAGGTGATCGGCACTCGCGAATTCATCGACTGCGACGGCACCACGATCACCGTCGCCGACCTGTCACCGCCCGAGTCCGGCGTGTTCCCGGTGGTCGAGAACCAGCGAGCGCTCTTCATCGATCTCGCCGGCGTCACCTCGACCACCGCGCCGAGCTGACGCTCTCGAAATCCCGTTTGCGTCGGGCTTCGGGTGGGGCGGCCCGCCCGAAGCCCGACGCAAACGTGGGTCAGTACGGGTCGGAGTCAGCCGAGGGCCATGGCGTCGACGAGACGCTCGGCAAAGATCTCGGTGTGTTGATCGAGCTTGCTGCGACTCATCGCCAGCCCGCCGATCACGTGGCCCCGGTGTCGCCGAGCGCACGGTCGAGCTTGTCGAGCGAACTGCCCGGATCGAGGGCGAACGTGCAGAAACCGGCGGCGCGCTTGCCGCGCATGGTGGGCAGGTTGGCGATGTTCGACACCGCCCACGGTGCCTGGCCGAACAGGAACGCGCCGTGCACCCACGTGCCGACGAGGATGAGATCGGCCTGCTGGATCGAGGCGTAGTCGGGCTGTTTCACCTTCGACAGTCCGGTGATGGTCCAGCGCTCCTGCGCCAGGAGGTCGGCGACCTTCTCGGCCGCCGTCCATGTGTTCCCCGTCAAGCTCTCGACCAACAATGCTGCCTTCACGGCAATGATTCTTGCAGGTCGCGAGCTGTCGCAGACGATCTCGTCACCAGGCGATGCGGTCGCAACCCGCGTGATCGTCCGGCTCGACCTGCAACGTGGCGTGGGAGATGCCGTGACGCTCAGCCAATCAGAGGCGAGCATCGTCGAGCACAGCGTGTGAGTCCGCCGTCGACACCGTCATGAGGTGTGATCAAGTCGGCTGACGACATGCTTCGATTCTCACTCGATGAGAACGAAGATGCAACCCCGATGTCAGTCGGAGACCGGGATCTGCACGACGAACGCGACCTCGTCGAAGTCGCCGTAGCGAGCGGTGACCTCGAAGGTCCACAGTCCGGCAACCGGCAGGTTGAGATTGGCACCGACCACGTGATTGGCGCCGGCCGGGAAGACCTCGACGTCGAACGGCGGGATGTCGGCCTCCGGGAGTTCGGCGCGCACCGAGATCTCGTCGGCACGGTCGAGCGCACCGGACGGCGACGTGATGTAGACGTGCAGTTCCGTGCCACCGGTGACCGCCGGCTCGAGCTCGACCTGAGCGACGCGGGTGCCCACCACTGCCGACACCGACACGACCTCGGGCACCTCGACCGGCGGCGGCGAGTTCACGAGCCCAGCCGTTGCTCCGAGGACCAGCACGATCCCGACGATCTCGACACCCACCGAACGGCGCACGAGCACGCTGGCGTCATCACCCCGGGAATGCACCAGCCGCCTACTGAACGCAGCCACACCGACCACGAGCACGACGAGGATCAGCTTGATCACGAGCCACCGCCCGTAGCTCGACTCGGTGAGGCCGGACAGCGTGCCGAGCTGACGCCATGCGTTGACGCCGCCCGTGATGGCCAGCGCAACGACCGATGCCAACGCCCACGACGAGAAACGGATGGCCGTCGCCCAGAACTCGCCACGTGGCGGTGCGACCAACACCACAGCGAGGCCTCCCAGCCAGATCGACATCGCAGCGAGATGCACGAGCGTCGCGACGAACCCGATGACGATCGAGTCGCCGGAGATCGCGTGCCCACCCGCAGCGACCACCCCGAGCACTCCCAGCGCCAGCGCTCCGACCACGACGACGCCACCGCGGACCACGAAACGTGACCGCAACGGGATCAGCACACAGAAGAGCACAATCGCCACGAGCCGGGCGATCCACCACTGGCCCGACTGGGTCTCCGCGACCGGCCCCCACGCCAAGAACGAACCGCCGATCAGGTTTGCCTGGGCGGCGATCATCCACAGCGTGCCGACAAGTGCAACCTCGGCCGACACGACCAGCAGGACGCCGACCCGACGAGATCCGATCACCGAGGGGGTCAGGGCGAGCGCAAGCACGAGTCCGCCGACCAGCAACCCAACACCGGCGTAGCTGACGAACCGTCCGATGCCGAGCAGGATGTCGTCGGAGCTGCTGTCGGCCGCGCCGTCGAAGAGCCCGTCGACCACGCCGGTGGTCACCGCCGACGGGACACCGACCGAGAACGTGAACGAGCCTCGCACGCGGTGCGAATCGGCCGACACGCCCTGCCAGGCGACCACGTAGGTGCCGTCGCCGAGCGTGGTCGGGATGGATGACCGCATCCGATCGGATCCAGCGGATTGGTCGACGGCACCGATCTCGACCTCGTCACCGTCAGCGTCGAGCAGGCGTATGCCCGGCTCGATCGGGTCGACTGCCTCGGTGAACTGCAGCGCGATCTCGCTCGGCGGGTCGTCGAGGAGTTGCTGATTCGCAGGGAACGACGACAGCAACTCGGCGTGCGCCGACGCGGTTCCCGCTCCGAGCAGGACGCCGACGAGCACGACCAAGGCGCCCACGAGCACAGCGGGTCGGATGCGGATCGACGAGGAATCAGGTGACGGCATGGAGTATCGGATCAGTCGTGGTCTCCGGAGCTGCTCGCCCTGGCCTGGCGGGACCGGTACACCACGAAGGCGCCGAGCCCCGCGATGACGGCGATCGACACGATGAACATGATCGTTCCGGTGCGCGGGTCGCCATCTTCGTCGATGCCGACCGACACCGGCTCGCTCGTCGACGGCGCAACGCTCGCTTCGGTCGTCTCCGGCACTTCGGTCGTCACCGGCACCTCGGTCGTCTCCGGCACCGTCACCTCGGGCGCGGTCGTCTCGGTGATCGGCGCCGTTGTCGGCACGGTGACGACCGGGCCCGTGAGGGTCATTGCCGGGGCCGGCTCGTCGAGTTCCTCACCGGGTTCCGTCGGGATGCCGATCCACCGGATCTCGCCGACCGCGCAGCGCTGCACGAACGGGAAGTAGATGGTCGTGTCAGGTGTCGGCGGCAGCGTCATGGTCACCGAGAAGGTGCCCTCGACGTCGTCGGCGAGCGGACCACCGGCGAACGTCACGATGGTGTCGCCGTCGACGGCGGCGATCGAGCCCTCCCACCCCTCGGCGGGCTCCGTCGCGGGGTCGGTGACGCCCGCGGGCAGCCGCATGTCGAGCTGCACGGTCGGCGAGCCCTCGCAGCCGTGCTCGACCGTGAAGCCAACAGTGAGACGCGAGCCGGCTTGTGCCTCGGTCGGGTCCGGGTCGATGTGTGCCGATGCAACTCCACCGATGGCAAGCATCGCAGCCGACATCGCAGCAGCGGAGAGGACGACTCGACGGATCATGGCGCCGCAAAGGTTACGGCGGCCGCTGCGGTTCGTCAGATCGGCAAGCTCCGTACACTGTGACGATGCCCTCGCCGACCCGACTCGACGATTCCGACAACGGCATCGCCGATGCCGAGGCAGCCGGCGACGAGACGCTGTCCGACGACTCGGCACAGCGCCTCCTGCGACTCGTGCTGATCGTGTTGGCGACCGCCGTGATCACCGGACTGTTCGCCGGTGCCGCCATCTGGGCACTCGGTGGCGACGACGAGCCGCCCACACCGATGAACGCCGTCGACGTCGGCTTCCTCCAGGACATGCTCGACCATCACGACCAGGCGCTGTTGATCTCCAATCTCTATCTCGACGATCAGCCCCAGGGCGACGCGGCGCCGTACGCCCGCGAGGTCATCATGTTCCAGACGCGCGACATCGGTTGGATGGAGGGTTGGCTCGCCGAGGAGGGCTACTCCCGCGGCGCCCCCGATCGCACCGCAATGGAGTGGATGGGCGAGCCGACTCCGGTCTCGGGCATGCCGGGCATGCAGACTGCCGAGCGGCTGCAGGAACTCGCTGACGCCACCGGCGCCGAGCAGGATCGGCTGTGGTTCGAGATCATGACCGATCACCACTTCGGTGGCGTGCACATGGGCGACCACGCGGCAGCCAACGGCGCCCGCGAGGAGATCACCGAGTTCGCGGCGTCGGTGTCGCGCAACCAACGCATCGAGGTCGTCGAGTACGAGCGGGCGATGGAACGCCTCGGCCTCGTATGACCCACGTCGATCCGTTCTCGTGAACTCGTGCGGGAACTCCTCCCCAACGACTTCACGAGAAGGTGGGGATCGAGTCAGAGCTTCTTGAGGGGTGCCCAGGCCAGCGCAAGGTGCTTGGTTCCGACGCCCGGGAAGTTGATGGTGGCCTCGGCCTTCTCGCCCGAGCCGGAGATGTCGATGATCACGCCGGAACCGAAGGCCGGGTGCTCGACGTCGTCGCCGATGCGGAGCCCGAGCTCCTGGCTGTTCGAGGGCGTCGGCGCCGGCTTGGAGCCTGACCGAATTGCCGCCTCGACGACTCGATCGCGGTGCTCGTCCTGGGCGGCCTTGGCGTCGAGGATGTCGGCGTTGATGTCGCGACCACCGTCACCCGCTCCGCCTCCTCGGCGATATGGCGGCGGGTCGCTGTACTCGGTGTCACGTCGGCGGTAGCTCTGGCGGCCGTAGGTCGATCGACCGCTGACGTTGCCCTTCGACTCGACGAGGGCGGCAGGGATCTCGTCGAAGAACCGCGACGGCGGGTTGTACTGGGTGGACCCGAACAGCTGGCGACTCCACGCGTGCGACATGTACAGGCGTTCCATCGCGCGGGTGATGCCGACGTACGCGAGGCGCCGCTCCTCTTCCATCTCTGCGGGCTCGGTGAGTGCCCGGATGTGAGGGAAGATCCCCTCCTCGCAGCCGACGAGGAACACGACCGGGAATTCGAGGCCCTTCGCCGAATGCAACGTCATCAGCACCACCTGGTCCTCGATCTCGCCGTCGGGGAGGTCGTCGGTGTCCGCGACGAGTGCGACCTGTTCGAGGAACTCGTCCATCACCGTGAACTCGCGGGCCGAGCCGACCAGTTCGCCGAGGTTCTCGATGCGAGTGTGCGCCTCGATCGTGTCTTCGGCTTCGAGCTCGGCGAGGTAGCCGGATCCGTCGAGGGCCGCTTGGAGCACGTCGCCCGGGCCTTGGTCGGGGTCGGCCACGACGGTGTTCATCGTGTCGAGCAGGTCGACGAACGAGGTGATGCCACGGACGGCCGGGCCGGTGATACCCGCCTCGTCGGCGCGGCGCAGTGCCTCGACGAACGCGATGGCTTCAGCAGCGGCGAACGAATCGAGCTTCGCCACGCTGGTGTCGCCGATGCCGCGTTTGGGCACGTTGAGCACCCGCTTCACACTCACTTCGTCGGCCGGGTTGATGACGGCCTTCAGGTACGCCATCGCGTCCTTGATCTCGCGCCGGTCGTAGAAGCGGGTGCCGCCGACCACCTTGTACGGAACGCCGAGGCGCATGAACGCCTCCTCGACCACCCGGCTCTGCGCGTTGGTGCGGTACAGCACCGCCATCTCACGGAAGTTCGTGGCGTCGTCGGCATGCAACTGGAGAGCGGTGCCGGCGACCCAGGTTGCCTCGTCGCCCTCGTCTTCGGCGTGGTAGCGGACAATGCGTTCGCCCATCCCGCTGTCGGTCCACAGCGACTTCGGCTTGCGTTCGACGTTGTTGTCGATGACGGCGTTCGCAGCGTCGAGGATCGTCTGGGTGCTGCGGTAGTTCTGGTCGAGGATGACCGTCGTGACGTCGGGGAACGCCTCCTCGAACTCGAGGATGTTGCGGAAGTCCGCCCCGCGGAACTTGTACACCGACTGATCGGTGTCACCGACGATGCAGACGTTGCGGTGGCCGTCGGCGAGCAGGAGCACGAGTTCGTTCTGCGCCTGGTTCGTGTCCTGGTACTCATCGACGAGGATGTGCTGGAACCGCTGGCGGTAGTGCTCGAGCACATCGCCGTGTTCGCGGAACAGCTTGACGGTGTTGGTGAGCAGGTCGTCGAAATCCATCGCCCCGGCCTTGAGCAGGCGCGCCTGGTACTCGGCATAGACGTCGGCGTGTTTACGGTCGAAGATGTTCTGGGCGCGGCGGTGGGCCTCGTCGGGGTCGATCAGCTCGTTCTTCCAGAGGCTGATGATGGCGTGGACGCCACGGGGCGTGAACCGCTTGGCGTCGAGGCCAAGGTCGCGGATCACGTAGCTGGTGAGCCGGTTCGAGTCGGCAGCGTCGTAGATCGAGAACTGACGCGGATAGCCGAGCGCATCGGCGTTGGCGCGCAGGATCCGAACACAGGCCGAGTGGAACGTCGACACCCACATCGTCTTGACGACGGGACCGACGAGGGCGCCGACGCGCTCACGCATCTCGGCCGCTGCCTTGTTGGTGAAGGTGATCGCGAGGATCTTCGACGGGTGCACGCCGTTGTGGATCAGGTGGGCGATGCGATGCGTGAGCACCCGCGTCTTGCCGGAACCGGCACCGGCGATCACGAGCAGCGGGCCGGATTCGTGCGCGACCGCGTCGAGCTGGTCCGGGTTGAGGCCCTCGGCGAAGGGCGACGGACCGTTGCCGGCGAACGGAGCGACGAATACATCGGGCGACGCGGTGTCGGCGGGGTGCGGGATGTCGGCGAACAGCTCGTCGTCAGTCATGTGCGGCCCACTCTAGAGATCGGGTGTCGCACCCTGCTTTTCGGGGCCGGGTCCGAACGGTCCGGGTGCGCGGTGGGAGACTCTGGCGATGGAGTACACCGAGGTCGCACCCGATGAATTCGCCGCGTTCGACGGCGTCGGTGACTGGACGGTGGTGGATGGCCCAGCCATCGCGGCCGTTTTCCGGCCTTCCACCTACCTCGCCGGTGCCGATCTGGTGAAGGCGATCGCCGAGATCGCCGAGGCCGAACAGCATCACCCTGACATGGAGATCAGGTACCCCGGAACCGTCCACGTGACGCTCACCACCCACGCCACGGGCGGACTGACCACGCTCGACGTGGACCTCGCGCGCCTGATCTCTGCCGCCGCGGCGTCAGCCTGACACGTGCGGGTTCGCGGTTCTCGGTGGCTTCCGTCCCGGAACCCGGGACTCACGCCACCGAGAATCGAACGCGCGACCATGCCCGCGTCGACGGGTCCGACGTGCCACCATTCGGCACCGTGACGAAGACCGTGCGCATGATGAAGCGAAACCTTGTCTGGCTGGCGGTGATCATCGCTGTCGGCGTGGTCGTCTACCTTGCGGCAGGAATCGTCTTCGGGTTGATCGCGGCAGGCGTGACGCTGGCGATCAGTGAGATCGTCGAACGTCGGGCACGGGCCAAGCGGCGAACCGCCAACAACTCCGCGTGATCCAGCCCGCGCCCTGGCACGTCGGGATCAGGTCGACTGGAGTTCGGCGAGTTCGAGCCACCGGGACTCCAGCGCGTCGAGTTCGTCCTGAGCGGTTGCCAGATCGGAGCCGATCGCATGCAGTTCGGTGTGATCGCTTGCCGACGCAAGGCGTTCGGTGAGCTGATCGACGCGCCGCTGCGCCTTCGTCATCGCCTGTTCGGTCTCGCGGAGTTGTCGACCGACGGTGTACTGGCTCGGCCCGCCCTTGGGCTTTGGTGCCGCAGACGGCTTCGGCGCCGACGACGTCGATTTTGACGCCTTCGATGCCACCGGCGAGGCGGCACGTTCCACCAGCCAGCCGGTCACACCACCCGGCACGCGGCGCACGGACCCGCCCGGGTCGATCGCCAGGACGTGGTCGGCCACCCGATCGAGAAAGGCGCGGTCGTGACTGGCGACCACCAACGCACCCGGCCAGTCGTCGAGGAACGCCTCCAGCGACCGCAACGTGTCGAGATCGAGATCGTTGGTCGGCTCGTCGAGGATCAACAGGTTCGGCTCCGTGGCCAACACCATCACCAGCTGCAGCCGCCGTCGCTCACCGCCGGACAGCATCCGCACCGGCGCGTACTGCGCGGTCGTATCGAACCAGAACCGCTCGAGCAACGCTCGGTCGCGGAAGTCGGGTTCACGGTGAGGTCCGGCGACCAGTTCACGGACGATGGCGTTCTGATCGAGGTCGGACGAGTGCTGGTCGGCGAATCCGACGACCACCGTCTTGCCCCGCTTCACCGTGCCGGTCGCCGGCTCACGACGCCCGGCGATGATGTCGAGCAGGGTCGATTTCCCCGAACCGTTCGGGCCAACCACCGCGAGACGCGCACCCGGTTCGATCAGCAGGTCGACGTCTTCGAACACGGTCAGCTCGTCGGCAGCACCCACGTTGAAGCGCTGCGCGACACCTTCCAACTCGACGACCTGGTTGCCCAGACGGGCGGTGCCCCCACCGAGCTGCAGCTCGCTCCCCCGCACACCGACGGGGGCGGGACCGCCGGACACGATCTCGTTCGCGGAACGCAAGCGTGCTTTCGGCTTCGTCGAACGAGCGGGTGCACCGCGCCGCAGCCACGCCAGTTCCTTGCGGGCGAGAATCTTGCGGGTCGACTCCTCCTGGGCCTCGCGGTCGATCCGCTCGGCTCGGGCGTCGAGGTAGGTGGCGTAGGCACTGGAACCTGCGGCAGCCTGGTGGACGAAGCAGCGCCCTCCGTCGAGTTCGACGACCTTGCTCGGACCGACGGCGGTGGTCAGCCGGTCGAGCGCGTGGCGGTCGTGGGTGACGAGCACCAGGGCCGAGTTCATCTTCACGAGCCGCGACTCGAGCCACTCGATCGCTTCGAGATCGAGATGGTTCGTCGGCTCGTCGAGCACGACCATGTCGTGGTCGCCGTGCTCGTCGTCGGCGAGCATCCTCGCCAGCGCGACCCGCTTCGCCTGGCCGCCGGAAAGCTCGTCGGTACGACGATCGAGCAGCGGCTGGACACCGAGCTTCGTCGCGACGGCGGCCACCTCCCACGAGTCACCGAGGAACTGACGAACCGTGCCGGGCGGAAGCACCGGATCTTGTTCGAGCGAGGCGATCCGGACACCTCGGCCGAACCGCACGTCGCCCTCGTCGGGTTCGAGCACCCCGGTCATGATCTTCAGCAGCGTGGTCTTGCCCGAGCCGTTGACACCCACAACAGCGACCCGATCACCGGTCGAGACCGTGACGACAACGTCCTCGAAGAGCACCTTGTCAGGCTGGGCCATGCCAACACCGGCGAGGTCGACGCAGATCACATGACGAGACGCTACGGCCCGGATTGTCCACAGACGCGACGAAGCGTTACATCTGGTGTCTGCCACCAGATGTAACGCTTCGGGAGCTCAGTCTTCGGCGTCGGGGGCGCCGCGCTCGGGGCGACCGTTGTTGACCATGTCGGTGATCTTCGCTTCGGCGTCGGCCGACTTCTGATCGGCCTCGGCCTGGTCGATGCGACCGTTCTCAACGGCGTTGGTGAGGCGCTCGTCGAGCTCGGCGACGAGTTCGTCGACGACCGCCTGCACCTCGATGCCCTGCGCCGTGGCGATCTCGGCAAGCGTCGCTCCGTCACGAAGCTGCGTTCGGAGTTCCTGGGCGTCGATGCCGAGCAGGTCGGTCAGCGCCTCGGAGCCGACGCCGCGAGCGAACATGCCCGGGCCGCGGTGGCCGCCCGGCCCACGACCTTCACCCTCGCCGCGCTCGGGTCGGTTCTCGACCAGCTGGGTGGTGACCGCGTCGG
>DATLBC010000026.1:0-3346 GCA_035527095.1 Ilumatobacteraceae bacterium
GAGAACATCCAGATCCACGGCGGCATCGGCTTCACCTGGGAGCACCCGGCGCACCTCTACTTCAAGCGGGCCAAGAGCTCCGAGCTCCTCTTCGGTGACCCCACCTATCACCGCGAGCAGCTCGCACAGCGCATCGGCATCTGATTGCGAGCGATGAGTCTCCGCGCGGACAGGTCGCGCGAAGACTCATCGCTCCCAGGCCTCCACTCGAGCGATGAGTTTCAGCGTGTACAGGTCGCGCGGAAACTCATCGCTCGGTCGCGTCTGCGGTGTGTCACGTTTGACCTGGCACCGTGTGACGGTTCGTAGACTGCGTCACTGATGGACGGCATCACGATCGTGTTCGCAGTGGTGGCGGCGTTGCTGGTGTTCGCGATCGCTGCCGCCGTCGTCGGACGTGAAGCCCATCGCCTCGACGCCGTGGCACCACGGGCCGTGTACCAACTGGACGAGGCGGTCGACTTCGTGTGCGACCGCCTTCCCGAGGCCAGCCAGGCCCGGCTCACACCGGGTGAGGTCGAGCAGCTCCTGGTGTTCCACATGCGCTGGCTTCACCAACAGGGGTTGCAGCCCGACGGCGTGGTCGACCAGCCGCAGTCGATCACCGAACCCGTCGTGCTCACGGAGGACGCGCTCACTGCGTACCTGATCGGCGAGGCCGAGGCGAACGACATCGAACTGCTCGACGACGTCGACGCGGTCAATGTCGTCGAAGCGCACCTGGAGTACTTCGAGGCGATCGGCGCCGTCGGCCCGCCGGCTCCCCTCGATGACGTGCTCTGAGCGAACGTTACGTATCCAAGTACGTATTCGGTAGAGTAGTGGAATGCCTCGATCGGTCACCGCCAGCGATCTCGCTCGACACACGTCCGAGGTGCTTGATCGCGTGGAATCGGGGGAGTCCGTAGTGATCGAGCGGCGCGGCGTGCCCATTGGACGCATCGAACCGACTCGCCCGACCGGCGCTGGTGCGCTGGGTCGACTTGCCGGACGTGGTCGTCAGACCGTCGACGACGTCGAGTTGACCATGCCGCTGCCCGACTGGCCCTCGGGGTGATCCTGCTCGACACGCATGTTGCGTTCTGGGTGCTCTCCGATCCCGACAGGCTCTCGAAGAATGCGCGTGCAGCGATCAGCGATGCCGCCGAACTCGGTGTGGCGGGCATCACTTGGTATGAATTGGCATGGCTCATTGATGCTGGGCGCATCGAGGTGGAGCCCGATCCGACCACTTGGCTCCGTGATGCGTCGCAGATATGCGCCACGATCCCGCTGACCTGGAGCATCGCCCACGCTGCTGCTGATCTCGATCGGCACGATGAGTTTCCGAAGGATCCGGCCGATCGCATCATCTACTCGACAGCGGTCAGCGCCGGGATCCCGCTGGTGACGAAGGACCGCCGACTACGCGCGTTCGACCGACGAGTGTGTGTCTGGTGACTGGGACGCGGTGACCGCAGCGGTCGTGCGAGTATTCGACGATGGCATCGAACATCCCGAAGGACAGGACCGTCGCCGCGCTGGGGGAGGTGTGGACGAGCGTCGGCGACCTGCTCGGCGAGCTCAGCGACGACGAGTGGAGACTGCCGACACCGCTTCCCGGATGGAGCGTGCAGGACAACGTGGCGCACATCGTCGGCACCGAGGCGATGCTCTCCGGCGAGCCGGGCCCGACCGTCGAAATCGACCGCAGCGTCAACGAGCACGTCCGCAACGACATCGGCGCCTTCAACGAGCAGTGGATCGAATCGATGCGCGCGGTGCCCCCGATCGAGGTGCTGTCGCGGTTCCGCGAGCTCACCGGCGCTCGGCTCGCCGCGCTCGAGGCGATGAGCGAGGACGAGTGGAATGCCGAGTCCTTCACCCCGGCGGGCATGGACACCTACGGCCGGTTCATGCAGATTCGGGTGTTCGACTGTTGGCTGCACGAACAGGACATCCGCGATGCCGTCGGTCGCCCTGGTCACGAGACGGGACTCGCCGTCGAGGTCGTCCTCGACGAAATGGCCACGGCACTGGGATTCGTGGTCGGCAAGAAGGCGGGTGCGACGTCGGGGCAATCGGTGACGTTCGCGCTCACCGACGGGGGAGCGGTGGTGCGCGAACTCCACGTCGAGGTCGGAGAGCGGGCCGCGGTCGTGCCGGCACTCAGCGGTCCGGCCACGGTGACACTCACGATGCCGATCGGCGTGATGACGAGGCGCTGTGCCGGCCGGGTCGGCGCCGACGAACTGCTCGATCAAGTGGCGATCGACGGCGAACTCGATCTCGCGTCGAGAATCCTCGACAACCAGTCGTACACGATCTGATTGGGTGACGCTTGGCTGCGGCTAGTGCGGTGGCCAGCTGAAGAGAGGCGGGCGATGCTCGGGCACTGCAGCGGTGAGCGATTCGATGTCGTGGACGTCGCCGGTCAGGATTGGCTCTGAACGGCGTACGGCAACCACGACGAGGTGGGCGTCGACGACGTCGCTCGAGCCCGAACGTGCCAGCAGGGTTCCGACCTCGGGTCCGTCATCGAAGGCGACAACGACCACCGAGCGCAGAAATCTCGCGAGGCGTGCTTGTCGAGCACCATCGCGCCACACTTGCGCGACGACTGGGTGCGTCGTGGTCAGTGGTGTCTCGTGGATGAGTGCGGCGGTGAGGAATTCCTGCGCAGCGCGTTCACCTCGATCGACGGAGATGAGGAACCCGGCGTCAAGAATCAAGCCGGTAGCGGTCGCTCATGGCCGTGACCGCTTGCTCGTCGACTGGGCCAGATTCGTGTTCCCAATCTGTGAGGAGATCGGCGAGCGCAGCGTGCCGTCGGGTTTCGGCCGCGAGGAGGTGAAGCCCGGCGCGGAGTGCGTTCGATCGGCCGCCGTGGATCTCGGCCAACTCGTCGAGCGTGTGCTCTTCTTCCGGGTCGAGTCGAATGGTCGTCGTCGCCATGATCGGAAGTGTAGCACGAACGTGCTACACGCGGTCTGCGAGCCGCACCCCCGAATATCGAACTTCGAAATCGGTCGTGCACGTTCGGTGGCCCTGTGCTGAAATGGTCGGACCAGAGAGAGGAGGTGGTCCAACACATGCCAGAGAATTCACACGGGACCCTGGAGGTGGTTGGCCGCTAGGCCGACAGGCTGGACCGCCTGGCGAAATTCCGCCAACCCCCGCTGACCGTCCATCGCCGCAGCTGGTCCCCGCGGTGTCCGGATTACATCACGGGTCAGACCCGTGATGTAATCGGTCGTGATGGCGTCAGTCCCAACAGTCCGTGCAGTGCCGGGATCGAATGTCGGTCCCGGCACTGTCGCGTCCGGGCGCAGGTCGAGAGATCGGTGCCCCGCCGAGCGGATCGCCC
>DATLBC010000027.1:0-9193 GCA_035527095.1 Ilumatobacteraceae bacterium
GTCTGCCAGGCATGGGAAGCAGCAGCAATAGCGGCCGAAACGCCTGAGACTCGCGTCGCAATCATCCGTACCGGGATCATCCTGTGCAACCAAGGCGGGGTTCTCAAGAAGCTCACCCCGCTCTACCGGTTCCGCCTTGGCGGCATCGTGGGAAGTGGCGACCAGTGGGTCAGCTGGATCCACATCGACGACGAAGTCGGAGCAGTCATCCACCTGCTCACGAACCACATTGTGGGTCCCGTCAACCTGACAGCACCGTATCCGGTGACCTATCGCGAACTCAACACGACGATGCTCGGAGGAGGAGGGTCGTCAGTCAGGCAGCGAGCCATCTCGACAACCTCGACGGACCCGTCGGTCGTCGGCACCGAGTCTTCGTCCACTGCGAGCACGCATTGGACGCCATGTGGAATGCACTCCTCGGCGATGCGGACTTCGGGCCCACGCACAAGGAACTTCGTCGTGCACGAGACCAGACAGAGGCGCTCGACTCGCCGATCAACCGCGCCCAACTCGCGACGTGGCAGAGCGCGGTCCATCTGGTCAGCGGCGACTGGGCCGCCGCCGAAGCGGCGGCGCGCCGTGCGCTGGAGGATTCCGTCGACACCACGTTCGATCTCTTCGCTACATCGTGTCTCTGCCATGCCCGGCTGCACCTCGGTGACCCGCACGCGGCCCTCCAACATGCAGATCGGCACCCCCAACGCGACGGCGAACTCACGCACGGCAATCTCCTCGGGATCGCGGCCGCGATCGCACAAGTCCAAGGCGGCGATGCCAACAACGGCCTGGCCGCCATCTCTCACATCCAGCGTCGGGCTCGCCAGGCTCCGTTCGTCATACAACGGGACGATGCCGCGATCGCGATCGCGTACATCGCGCGTCTCTTGCAGCACGACGATCTGACCATGCAGATCCTCGAAACCGGCGTCCTCGGGTACGGCCCGTGGATCGGACATCTCGTGCCCAAGATGTGTCGAGACCTCGGCATACCGCTCGTGGGGTACGCCAGCAGATCAGTTGCGGAACGCCAAGAGCGAAGCGTCTTCTACGGGACCGTCGCGAGTCGAGTACTGAGACAACTCTGTGAGCGGCAGTCGCCGAACAGCGCACCAGCTTCCGATGGACGTGACCTCCGATCAATCGAGCGCGAGAATCGGTGAATCCAAGCGCCGAACCGCTAGGAATCGCGGTGGGCGGTTGACCCCGCATGTGCCGAATCGACGAGCACGGCGGCGCGCCGCGACGACTCAACCCGTCCCGAACCCGAACACCATTGCGGCGCAACACTTCGGCCCATGTCGAGCACCCCGTAGTCATGGGCCGCGATTCGTCCGTAAGGGGGACGTCAACCGGATGGCCGGCCGAGGCCGGGCACCCGTCGTATGGTCTGACCTGGGAAGTCTCATCAGGGTGGTACGAATCGATTCTCACTGAGGGCCCACCATTCGTTGCCTCAACGCGGTGTATGGATCCGCGGCGGCCGATCAGGCCCGATCCCTTGGGGTGTCGGAACGCGATGCGATCTCCGACAGTCGCCGCCGCGGCCTCGCTGAGTATCAGTACCGATTGATCTCGAACACGGGGATCGTCCGCGGCGCAGCGGAGGCGACGTACTCGGCGAGTTGCGGTGTTGCCTCGGCTCGCCGCTGCACGATGACGGATGCCTCGTCGGCGGACAACTCGATCACCTCGGCTCGGTAGGTCTCGGTGGCCACCTCGACGTCGACGACGGGGTTCACTCGCAGGTTGAAGCACCACGCCGGGTCGGTGGGCGCGCCCTGTGCTGTGCCGAACAGGAGCATGCGATCGTCCTCGAACACCGGGATCAGCGGGATCTCGCGAACCTTGCCCGACTGTGCGCCGATCGTGTGGACGATCACCACCGGCAGGCCGCCGAAGCGGGCCACGACGCCGCGGTTCGCACGGAACTCGGCGATCACATCGGCGTTGAAGGAAGCCCAATCGCGCATCGCTCGAACCGTATCGGTCCGACGCCGACCGCTACGTTGCCGGGATGAGCCCCGAGGAGATCGAGACGTTCCTGTCCGAACCGCGCGACGCCGTCCTGTCTGTCGTGCTGGCGTCGGGTCGGGCGATGGGGACGCCGATCTGGTTCCGGTGGGCGGATGGCATCGCTCGCTTCCAGAGCCCGACGTCGTCGTCGAAGACCGCCGCACTGAGGGTGAGGGGTCGGGCAAGCCTGTGCGTTCACGACCAACCGCTCCCGCTCGCCCGCTACGTCACGCTGGAGGGCGCGGTACGTGAGGTCGACTTCGATCTCGAGGCCGATATCGCTTCGGCGGCGAGGCACTACCTGGGCGACGACGCCGATGCGTTTCTTGCCAAGATCGAACAGGCGTTGGCGGCGGGTCGGCAGTGGGCGAGTTTCGAGTTGGATCCGACGACGGTGGTCGCGCGTTGCCAATCACTCAGCTGATCTTCCTGCGGGTGGCACGGGTACTGTCGAAGCGATGAAGGGGGTCGTATGAGCGACGGGTTGAGTGAGAACTGGGCAACGTTGTGGGAGGCATTCGCCGAAGTTCAACCGGATCAGACGGCGGTCGTGGTCGGCGATGTGTCACAGACATGGCGGCAGCTCGACGACCGGGCCGCCCGACTCGCCTCGGGACTCGCAGCTCACGGTGCCGGCATCGGCACTCGGATCGCGCAGTTGATGTACAACTGCCCGGAGTATCTCGAATCGTCCTACGCGGCGTTCAAGCTCCGTGCCACACCGATCAACGTCAACTATCGCTACAAGGCCCCCGAGATCGCCTACATCTGCGACAACGCCAGTGCCGAAGTGCTCGTGTTCCACGGTTCGCTCGGCCCGCAAGTCGCCGATGCGGTCGCGCTGATGCCGACCGTGCGGGTGTTGCTCCAGGTCGACGACGGTACGCCGCTCGTCGAGGGTGCCGAGTGGTATCACGAGCTCGTCGAGCGCTCCGAACCTGCTGCTCGCATCGAGCGGTCCGGCGAGGACACGTTGATGCTCTACACCGGTGGCACCACGGGCAACCCGAAAGGTGTGGTGTGGCGCCATGTCGATCTGTTCGGGGCACTGGGATTCACGGCATACATGTCTGCCGGCATCGAGGTGCCGACCACCGCCGATGACGTCGGTCGTATCGCCGCCGAATTGCGCGCCGACGGCAAGAGTCCGGTGATGCTGTGCGCACCTCCGTTGATGCACGGCACGGCGCTGTTCCTGGCGATCGGCGCATTCGTGATGGGGGGAAGCGTCGTCCTGCTCGGGAGTCGGTCGTTCGACGCGGACGAACTGTGGGACCTGGTGCAACGACATCGGGTCACGCAGATTTCGCTCGTCGGCGATGCGTTCGCCCGGCCATTGAACGAGGCGCTCGACGCAGCCGAGGCCGACGGTGTGATCCACGACCTGACCTCGGTCACGCGGATCGTGTCGACAGGCGCCACGTTGTCGGTCGATCAGAAGCGGGCATTCCAGCGTCGGCTTCCGAACGCCGTGATCATCGACATGATCGGTGCATCCGAAGGCGGCCCCTACGCGATGTCGATGACGATGCCCGGTACCGAACCGCCCGAGACAGCCGTGTTCACCGCGCCGGCGAACGTCGTCACGATCGATCCCATGACCGACGAGGTGCTGCCGCGTGGGTCCGCGGTGCCGGGGATGCTTGCCGCGACCGGGCCCATGCCACGTGGCTACTGGGGAGACGAGGCCAAGACTGCCGAGACGTTCCGCACCATCGACGGTGTTCGGTACACGGTGCCGGGTGACTTCGCGCTGATCGGCGACGACGGCATGGTGACGCTGCTCGGTCGGGGATCGGTGTGCATCAACTCCGGCGGCGAGAAGATCTACCCCGAGGAAGTCGAGGTCGCCGCTCGCAAACACCCGAGCGTGATCGACGCCAACGTCGTCGGCGTGCCCCACGAACGCTTCGGTGAGACCGTGGTGCTCGTGTGTTCGGTCCGTGAACCGACCGACGCCGACGACATCATTGCCACCGTCAAGGCCTCGATCGCCGATTACAAGGCACCCCGCCGGGTCGTGTTCGTCGACGAGGTCTATCGCGCGCCGAATGGCAAGGCCGACTATCGCTGGGCCCGCGACCAGGCCCTCGCCGCCCCCTGACCTGGTTCCCCAAGCCCGGGTCTCCGGGAACCACCACCAATCTGCGATGAGCGAACTGTTCGTATGTGGTGGTCTCGCTCATCGCCGCGGCACTGCGCCTCGTCAGTCGAGGGCGGCGGCCCACCATTGCTCGAAGAACGCGAGTGCACCCGCCCGTGTCACCAGTTCGACGATCAGGCCGCTCGGTGGCTGGAGGTAGGTGAACATTCCGTACCCCTCGCCCGCAGCGGGATCGTTCTGCGCTCCGACCAGCGTCCAGCCGAGCGAGATGAGGCGGTCGGTTTCGGCCTGCACATCGTCGGACCACAGGCCGACATGATGGGCGCCCGGCGCCGTCGTGCCATCCCAGAACGTGCCCGGTGGGCCTTCGAGCAACTCGATGTGTTGCGGGCCCTCCGCCGAGTAGGTGTACTTGAGGTGGATCTCCTGCAGGCCCTCCGTCGGGGTCCACAGCCCCTGAGCCGGGTTGACGCGGACCTCGGCCCACGTGACACCCATGCTGGCGCCGAGCTCGTCCATCGCGGTGTCGAGGTCGGGCACTCTGATGCCGACATGGAACATGTCCTGGTAGTCGATCATCGTCGTGCACGCTCTGCGTCGAGCGCGGCTGGGTCGCCGAGCAGGTCGGCGATGGTCTTGCAGAATGCGGCGGCAGGTGCGCCGTCGAAGGCCCGGTGATCCCAGGTGAGGCTGAGCGTCAACCGCTTCGTGGTCGACAGCTTGGGCGCCATGCCCTTCTTCGCCTTCTTGGCCTTCGTGCCCACGACCACGTCGTCGCGCAGACGGCCGACACCGAGGATCGCGGTGTTCGGCGGATTGATCACCGGCGTGAACCCGTCGACGCCGTACATGCCCAGCGTGCTGACCGAGAAGGTCCCGCCCTCGAGATCGGTGAGGTCGAGCGAGCCGGCTCGCGCCGCCTCGGCAAGTCGCGACGATTCGACGGACAGCGTGTCGAGATCGAGCGACGCCGTGTCGCGGATGACCGGCACGATCAGCCCGCCGTCCAACGCAACGGCCATGCCGACGTGTGCAACCGGAAGCAGCGCGACGCCGTCGTCGGTGATCTGGGAGTTGACGAGCGGGTGCTCGCCGAGCGCACGAGCAGCAGCCGCGATGATGTAGTCCGTGTAGCTCGGTGCCGGCCCCGATCGCTTGCGTCGCTCGCGGTCGGCAACCACGGCGTCGAGATCGGCATCCATGAACAACGTGAGCTGGGCCATCTGACGCAACGACTCGTGCATCCGCTTTGCGATCGTGCCACGCATCCCGCTGAGTCGGATTGTTTCGGATGGTTCCTGCAGCGCCGGGAGCAGGGTCGCATTCGGCTCTGACGGAGCCGTTGGCGCGCCACCGGCGATCAGACTGCGGACGTGGTGGGCGACGGAGTCCTTGGTGATGCGTTGCTCGATCGGGTCGATCGGAACCTCGGTGAGATCGACGCCGAGCAGGTCGGCGAGGGTACGCGCTGCGGCTGTGGCCGGTGCCGATGGGCCGGCGCCGACCGTTACGGGCCGGATGGGCTGCGTTCTCGGTGGGGGTGCCAGCGCCGGGGCCGCCGTGGCCGGCAGATCGTCGAGGTCGGCAGCGACGATGCGTCCGCCCGGCCCGGTGCCAGGAACCGTTCGGAGGTCGATGTCGCGCTCGACTGCGAGCCGTTTGGTGAGCGGTGATGCGACGATCCGGCCGGTGTGGACCGCGGGGGGAGCGGCTGGGGCCGGGGGTGAGGCTGCCGAGGCATCCGAGGGGGGAGCAGTGGCCGCCGCGGCAGGTGCCACCGCCGCAGGAGCTGCCGATGCCGGTGCGTCTTCGCCGTCGTCGAGGAACCACCCGATGCGGTCGCCGCAGGCGAAGGTCTCGCCGACCTGACCGACGCGATGGAGCCGTCCGGCCGCGGCCGCTTCCACGTCGGTCTCCGTCTTATCGGTCTCGATCCGCAATAGCGGCTCGCCGGCGGTGATCGGTGCTCCGTCGTCGGCGAACCACTCGGTGATGGTGCCTTCCTCCATCGTCAGGCCGAGCTTCGGCATCAGGAATTCAGTCGCCATGGGCGTCCTTTCGTCGGGGGGACACGTCGAACAGTTGTGAGCGGGCAGCGATGACAAGCGCCGCCTCGACGTCGATCATTCGAGGACCAGACGCCTCGATCGACACCGTGATCGTTGCATTCTGCCCCACCGGGGTCGTGCGCTCGCCGTCGTACGCAAGCACACCGCCGCCGGGCACGTCGACCGCCTCGGAGAACGCCAACGGCTGGACGGCCTGCACGTCGACGGTGGCAAACGTTCCAGGGGCCAGCGGCACCCGAACACGCCGCCCGCCGGCACCGACCCGGATCAACACGCCACCATCGGCGTGACGGTCGACGGGGTGGACACGACCGGCGATGCTGGCGACACCGGTGCTTGCGGGCTCGGCGATCGCAGCGACGACCCATCGGATCGCCGTCGGATCGTTGACCGCCCGTGCGCCGACAAAGGCGGTCTCGATCAGCGCCGCCTCGACGAGTGCGGTCTCGTGATGGACGGTGTCGCGTGTCGGATCGTCGATACGCAGCGCCACGCGCTTGGCGGGATGGCTCACGTCCGCTATGTCGATCGCACCTGTCGCCACCAGCGCCGACGCAACCCCGGCGGTGGTGCCGTCGAGGGCCATGGGGAACACGTTGTTGGTGCCGGTCGAGATGGCGATCATCGGCGCGTCGGGCCATCCTGTCGCTACGTCGCGGCAGGTTCCATCGCCACCGAGTGCGACGATTGCGCCGGCTTGTTCCTTCCACATCGTCCGCGCCGCAGCGATGGTGTCGAGGTGTGATCCGGTCAGTGGGCTCTCGACGAACTCGATCGGCCCGTCGAGCCCCTCGACCGCCCGCTCGGCGAGTTGATGGGTGTCCGCGCTGAGCAAAACCCGTTCGGCGCCCTGTTCGAGGGCGCCGACGACGACGCGGCGAACGATGCCGATCTTGACGGCATCCGACGTCTGGCCGGCGGCCGACACGAGTCGGCGGATGTCCTTGCCGGCGTGAGGATTGATGATGACGCCGACCGTCGATACGTCAGCGCGGGCCATGGTTCAGATTCCGGGGCGGGCAACGGCCGCGCGGATGCCGGCCTGGATGTCGTCGACCGAGGGGAGGTAGTGCGCCTCGAGAACCGGCGAGAACGGCACCGGCGAGAACGGCGCAGCGATACGACCGACCGGAGCGTCGAGGTAGTCGAATGCCTCCTCCTGGATCTGAGCGGCCACCTCGGCGCCGAGGCCGCCGAAGCGGACCGCTTCGTGGACGACGACGGCACGGTTGGTCTTCTTGACCGACTCGATGATCGTGGCGGTGTCAAGTGGCTGCAGCGTGCGGGGGTCGATGACCTCGACGTCGATGCCGTCGGCAGCGAGGCGTTCGGCGGCATCGAGTGCCTCGTTGACCATGCGGCCCCAGCCGATCACGGTGACGTCCTTGCCTTCGCGCAGGATGTTGGCCTTGCCGAGCGGGATCTCGTAGGGCTCCTCGGGAACCTCACCCGACATGCCCAGCAACCGCTTGTGCTTGATCATGATCGTCGGATTGTCTTCGCGGATACAGGCCGTCATCAGGCCCTTCATGTCGTACGGATTCGACGGGTGCACGACCTTGAGCCCGGGGATGTGGCAGATCAGCGCTTCGAGTGACTGGCTGTGCTGCGCTGCTGCGGACAGGCCGCCGCCACCGCCGGTGGTGATCGTGAGCGGGATCGTGGCGGCGCCACCGAACATGTACTTGAGCTTGGCCGCCTGGTTGACGATCTGGTCGAACGCGACGCAGATGAAGTCCATGAACATGATGTCGACGATCGGGCGCAGCCCGGTGACGGCTGCGCCGACGCCGAGGCCGATGATCGCCTGCTCGCTGATCGGCGTGTCGACCACGCGTCGCTTGCCGAACTCGGCCTGCAGGCCGGCGTACGACTGGAACACGCCACCGAAGGCACCGATGTCCTCGCCGGCGCAGAAGATGTCGTCGTTGACGGCCATCTCCTGACGGACGGCTTCGTTGAACGCCTGGACGTACGTCAGCTTGCGGCTCATGCCGTCACCTCCGCCGGGGTCATCAGTGTGTACACGTCGGCGAGTACGGCTTCGGGGTCGGGGAGCGGGCTCTCCTCCGCGAATACGATCGCCGCCTCGATGTCGGCTCGCAACTCGGCCCAGATGGCGTCGAAGTCGTCGCGGGTGGCGGTTCCCGCTTCGATCAACCGGTCCTCGAAGGTGAAGATCGGATCGCGTTCCTTCCACACGGCGACCTCGTCGTCGGTGCGGTACTTCAGCCCGAGGTTCTGCACGCCGTGGTGGTTGTAGAACCGGTACGTCTTCGCCTCGATCAACGAGGGGCCTTCGCCGCGGCGAGCGCGGGCAGCAGCCTCGACCGCTGCTTCGTGGACGGCCACGACGTCCATCCCGTCGACGATCACGCCCGGCATGCCGTAGCCGGCGGCGCGGTCGACGATGTCGGTGATCGCCATCGTGTCCTTGCGGGCGGTGAACTCGCCGTACTCGTTGTTCTCGCAGATGAACAGCACCGGCAGCCTCAGGGCGCACGCCATGTTCGCCGCTTCGTGGAAGGCGCCGATGTTCGTCGAGCCGTCGCCGAAGAACGCTGCGGACACGTTGCCGTTGTCGGAGTACTTGTTGGCGAACCCGGCGCCGACGGCGATCGGCGCGCCTGCGCCGACGATGCCGTTCGCCCCGAGCATGCCGACGTCGAGGTTGGAGATGTGCATCGAGCCGCCGCGGCCCTTGCAGTAGCCGGTTGCCTTGCCCATCAGCTCGGCCATCATCTCGTTGAACTGGCCGCCCTTGGCGACCAGGTGGCCGTGGCCGCGGTGGGTGGAGGTGATCTGGTCGTCGTCGCTCAACGTGGCGCACACACCGGACGCAACCGCTTCCTGGCCGACGTATAGGTGGAGGAAGCCGGGCAGTTTGGCCGCTTCGGCGAGCCGGCCCGCTGCTTCTTCGAAGAGTCGGATCCGCACCATGCGGCGGTGCAGATCCATCTGCACCTCGGTCGAGAGTTCCATCGATGTCCTGTCTGTCTGGTCG
>DATLBC010000028.1:0-17664 GCA_035527095.1 Ilumatobacteraceae bacterium
GCTGTCTCGGACGGTGCTGACCCGTGCCGGTATCGATGCCGTCGACACGCACGACCCACTTGTCTCGCTGCTTACGAACGGTGGGTTGACCGGTTGCCTTCCATGCCATGGCGCCTCCTCGAGCGTCGTGAGCGCTCAGAAGTCTGATACATCGCTGATACATCCCGGATTTCAGATGACCAGCTGATCGTATCACACCTGGTAGATATGGTCGGGATGGGGAGATTCGAACTCCCGGCCTCCTGCTCCCAAAGCAGGCGCGCTAACCAAGCTGCGCTACATCCCGGATACGAGCCCCGATGCTACTGACGGATCCTCGATCACGGCGCAAGCCCTACTCCTGTCAGAACTCGGCCACCGAGTCGGCTCGTGAGGTCGTCGCCGATCTCCTGGACGCGACCGGGGCCCATGATCGAGTCGAGCCCCGTCGAGCCTCCGGGCAGGCGGTCATGGACGGGCTCCGGTCACCAGGACCATGGGCTGATCGACAGGAGTGCGGCCACCGCGCATGTGCGGCTGCCACGTCTCGACCACCTGGGCCTCCATTGCGTCTTGGGCTGCTCGGGGTGACTCGACGACGAACCGCGCCATCGGCGTCAGGTTGATGTATTGCCACAGGAACTCGGCTGGCGGTGGCAGATCGAGCGTTGCGGTGTACACGGTCGATTCGACATCGACGAACCCGCCGTCACGCAACAGTGCTTCGAGGATCGCTGGATCGTGCATCGAGAACACCATCCGAACGAACCCCGCGAGCGAGGGGCTGATGTGATCGACGATCGCCTGCTCCATGAGCTCGAACGTCGGTTGGATCAAGCCCGGTGTGCTCACGACCACCCGACCGTGGTCGGAGAGGACACGGTGCATCTCGCGGATGGCCCCAACGCGGTCCTCGACGAACATCAGGCTCATCTGGCACAGCGCCACATCGAAGCTGCCATCAGCGAACGGGAGCGATGTCGCATCCCCCTGGCGCCACACGATCGACGCTCCAGGCAGTGGTGGTTGCGCTCGGGCGACCGCGATCATGTCGTTCGCGACGTCGAGGCCGGTGACTGCACCGGTGACGCCCACGCCGACGGCGGCCTGTCGAGCGACGATCCCAGTGCCACAGCCGACGTCGAGCACCCGTTCACCCTGCCGGAGGGCAGCGGCGCGGAGAAGTTCGACCGAGACCGGCCCGCCGATGGCCGGCACGAAGTACCGCTCATAGTCCTCGGCGCTGTTCCCGGAGTAGTGACGGTAGGACGCTGTCTGCATCACGACCTCCCGGCCACCATCGGTGCCTGCGCCGAGTGGCGGCTTCGGAGTTCGGCGTCCCAGCCGCCGTTGCAGTAGGTGACGACAGCGCAGATTCGACCGTCGGAGACCTCGCACAGGTGGAGCCGCCGCGCAACAACCTCGCCGAGCGGTGTGTGCTGCGTCTCGATGTGCTCGGTCACGAACCCGGTGGTGGTCGGAATCGTGCGAACGACTTCGACGTCGACCGGCCCCTCGGCGATCGAGCGCAACTGCGACGTGAACGCCTCGCCCGGGCCCTCGAACTGGAACCGCCACATCGGCGGCAGGAAGTCGAAGAACGTGTCGGCTGCAAACAGCCCCGGGCCTGCGTCGAAGTCGGAGAAGCACCGGTGGAACTCGGAGCTGAGCCGAGTGACCGTCTCCTGGTCGATGGTCGTGGCGTGTACGGACATGTGGCGTCCTCCTGGTCAACTGTCGGTGGCGTTCACCGACCAGACGACCGTACGAATCTCGAGCGCTCTCCCGCATCGCCCACCTGTCCCATTCTTGGCTCGGAGCTGGATGGGGCAAACGCACCATCGACGCACGGAAACTCAGAGGAGTTGGTGCTCGTAGGCGTATGCCGTGGCCGCCGCCCGGGTCGTGACGCCGAGCTTGGCGAAGACGTTCTCGAGATGCCGTCCGACAGTGTGCTGGCTGATGGTCAGCGCCGTTGCGATCTCTCGGTTGGTCCGACCCGCAGCGACATGTGACAGCACCTCGATCTCGCGAGGTGTCAAGTGCGACTCGGCGCTGGTCAACGGAGCCGGCGGCACCTCGGCCGCCTTCCGCAGCGCTCGGAGCCGCGCGGCGTCGGGCACCGCGCCAAGCGAGTCCAGCGTCGACGCGGCATTGTCGAACTCCAGCAGTGCGGAGGCTTGGTCACCGAGCGAGAGGCACCCGAGCCCCAGGAGTATCGAGGTCCGGGCAGTCTCGAGCGGCATCTGGAGTCGAGTCCAGATCGTGTGAGCTGAGCGGAGCCGAGCGAAGGCGCCTGACGGGTCACCCTCACTGAGCAGCACCGCACCGAGGGACTGGTCGGCCATCGCCCGCAAAACGTCTGTCGCCGACGCAACCGCGAGTGCATCGAGCTCGTCGCCGGCTCGACGTGCGCCCGCGATGTCCCTGGCCTCGCGCAGAATGTCGACGGCAGCGACCAGCAGCTTCGGTCGCTGGTAGCTCGTCGTCACCGACTCGAGCGCCCGACGGATCCCGGCGGCGGCGACGGCGACCTCACCCCTTGCGAGTTCGAGTAGTGCCAGCCCGGGCATCGGGTCATGGCCATGCGCGCTGGCCCTGGCATAGGCAACAGCGGCCTCGTCATACTCGCCACGCAACCGGTGAAGCTCGGCCTGCTGGTACCTGGCCAAACCCAGAGCTGGATGCGGTGGGTTCGCCAGGCGATCACATGCGTCGAGGACCGTGGCGCACGCGACGGCCCACTGACCGGCGGCTTGTTGCAGCTGCGACCGGTGAACGAGACACTGGCCCCGATACGGAACCATCTCGGGCACGTCCTCACACCACCCGTGAAGCGCCTCCGTCCACTCCGCTGCCCGCGTGAGATCGAACATCTCCATGCATTCCAAGATCACCGCGCAGTAGACGACCCCGGCCACGACGGGGCCGACTTCCCCCGTCGACACCATGAGCATCACGCTGTCGAACTTCGCCGTCGCCGCCCGAACGTCCCCCGTCACCATCAGCGCTTGTCCATCGCCGAGCTGGGCGAGCGCGGCGAGATCCTTGTCTTCGAACACGTCCGCGATGTCCGCCGCCTCGGCAGCCAGGGTGCGAGCCAGCGCTGGATCACCGGCGTCCAGTGCCTGCAACAGCGCCGGAACCAACACATACCCGCTCGCCCGACACCGTTCGGTCGAGCCGAGCACCATCTCGGTCCGTCCGAGCCATGCAGCGGCCTGGGCCATCTGTCCCCACATCATCAGCGAGAACGCCAACCAGAACGAGCACAGGGCCGCACCGGCCGCGTCGCCCGCGTCGACACGCCGGCGATGTGCCTCCTCCCACATCGCGGCGCACCGGGAATCGTCTCCGACCAGATATGACGCAACCGCCAGTCGTTCGATGTCCGACCCGGACAGGTCGTCGATCGCTCGTGCAGTCAGCTCGCGATAGGCCGTCACCCAGTCTGCGGCCCCACGTCCGCGCCCCCCGGCGGTCAACCCGACCATCGTTCAAGTATGCACCCTTGCGCTCGGGTCAGCGGCCGGACGCGAACTCGGCAACCGCCCACGCCACCCGCGGACATGAGGGGGTGTCGAGCACACGCCTCGACAGGCCCTCACCAAGCGGGGTGACTGTCCGTGACGCCCCGTGTGGCGCACCGACGACGTCAGGCAGTGTCAGTTGAGCCAGTCGAGAACGCGCAACTGGATCACGTCCATGAACGTGTCACTGGCTGCAGCCACGGAGGTGTCGAGCACATCGGCGCTCCCAACGATGCGGTGCGCGAGAAGTTCCTTCGCCAGCTCACCGTCGCACACGAGCTCGTCGAAGGAGTACGACGACACGCCTGCGGCGACGAGCGCGTCGTGGTAGCTCTGCAACAGGGCCTCTTCTTCGTGTCGGTGCTCAGCCGTGAGGGCCGTCGTGATGAAGTAGGCAACGTCGACAGCGGGACGTCCGGAGCCGAGGCCCTGGAAGTCGAGGACCACGATCTCTCCGTTCGGCCGAAACAGAACGTTGTCCAGCCGATAGTCGCCGTGCAGCAGCGTCCACGGTTCGGCCGCGAGCGACGAGCAGATCTCGGGCACGCGTTCCTGGATTGCGTCGAGTCGCTCCAGCATCCCCTCGCCGAGCATCGGGCCGAACCGTTCGACGAACTCGTCACGATTGCGGACGTAGCTGGCTTGTCCGACACCTGGAACGGTGTCGACCGGAAAGATGTGCCGATAGTGCTGCGTCGCGTCGGAGCGCATCCAGTTCGCGGCGTGGAACTGCGCGAGCACCTCGAGCGAACGCCGTGCATCGTCGAGCGAACCGCCGAGCATCTGCGTGGGCGGGCGGGCATCGGCGAAGTCCTCGATCACCAGCACGTAGCGCCGCTTGCTCTTGCCAGACAGTTTCAGGAACTGCGAGATCACCCAATTGATGCCTCGGATCGAGAGGTGATCGAACAGGAAGAACAACGGGCGCTGCATCCACGGAGCCGGGTCGGGGTCCATCGCCCCGTGGTAGTAGCCAGGCATCGGAACGCCGAGCGTCGTTCGAAGCTTCTGATACACGACGATCTCGCGCTCGTAGGAGCGAAGCGCATCGCCGACGGCGAAGTTCTCGGGAATCTGGGTGGGGGTCTTCACGATCACCGAAGCCGGGAGCGCAGCCGCGTCACCGACGCCGCCCAACGGCTCCCATGTCAGGTGGCACCGATGGACCTCTCCCATGAAGCCCACACCGACACCGATCTCCTCGCAGCGAACCTCGGCCACCGTCGCTCCTGTCGCCAGGATCTGCGTGAACCACTCCGCCGTCAGTTCATCCGCGCGCTGCGGAATGACCTCGCGTTCGCCCCGCTCGCGACGGTCTTTCCGATTGCGTCTGCTCATCGTGCCCCCGGCGCAAGCTACACCGCTGATCGATGTCCGATGCCGCACTCGGGACCGACACCCGGGGACTTCGTCCTCGGCCTTTCGTCCAGCGATGGGCAACCGTGCACTCGCTTCGGCCGGGCACCCCGCCGGTGCCGCGTCCTCGATGCGGCGCATGAGGCATCGCACAATGCGTGGGGTGAGTCGCTGGATCGAGTTGAATGCCATAGCCTCTCGAAGGTCCTACGGAGCCTCTCACGTGCGTCGCCTCATTCTCGCCTCCCTCCTCACCAGCATGCTGCTCGTGCTCGGCCTTGCTCCCGCGACGGCCTCGGCACACTCCGGCAAGCAGAGCTACCTGTACGTCTCGGTCTTCGACGACGGCGTGAAGGGCCGCGTCGAGATCCCGTTGGTCGATCTCGGCCCCGCCCTCGGCATCGAGTTCTCGACGTTGCCGGAAGCGCTCAAGGCCGAGATCGCGGCCTCTGAACAGGCGATCGAGGACTACATCATCGAGAACACTGCGCTCGGCACGGCGAGTGAACGCTGGACGATCGAGTACGGCGACATGTCGTTGCTGCCCACCTCGAAGGGCGCCTACGTCGTCCTCGAGTTCGTCGTCGACGAAGACTTCGACTCGGCGCCGCGGACGTTCGTCGCCGATTTCTCCGTGATCGTCGAGTCCAACCCCGAGCGCGACTCCCTGCTCCTCATCGAGGACGACTGGGAGAGCGCCACGTTCAACAACGGTTCCGGTCCACTGCTCGGCTTCTCCGTCGGCCAGACACAACAGGTGGTCGACCTGGAGAGCAAGTCGACGCTCACATCGATGGCGGCGATTCGCGGCATCGGGTCGGACGCAGTCCGTGCGGGTATCGATCTGTTGATGATCGCTGCCGCCCTTGCGAGCGTCATGATCCTCGTGCCGTCGCGACGAAACGAGTCCGAGCCGATGCCGTTGAGCACCGTGCTGCGTCGTTCGGCCCGGGGAGCCGGCGTCTTCGCAGCCGGGGTGACGATCACGCTGTGGGCCTCGGGGCTCGGCATCCTGGTGCCGTCAGCGCGCATCGCCGGGCTGATCGTTGCGGCAACGCTCGCGATCGTTGCGGTCTACCTGTCGGCGGCTCGATTCGTTCCCGGTGTCAGGTCGTTCGCAACCGCTCTCTCTTCGATCGCCGGCCTCGGTTTCGGAGTCGGCCTCGGAGCGACGTTCATCGCTCAGGACCTCGACCGGTCACGACCGGTCACCGGCCTCATCGCGTTCCAGTTCGGGGCATTGGTTGCCGCGTTGCTCGTCGCTGTGTTCATCGGCACCCCCCTGCTGCTGCTGCGACGCACGCGCTACGTGCCAGGGGTCATTCTCGTGTTGTCGCTGGTGTTGCTCGGTTTCGCCGGGCTCTGGTTCGGCGAGCTCCTCACGAACAGCACCTGGCCGATCGAACGACTCGCCAACCCCTTGCGCGTGTGGCCACGCAACTTCTTGTTCGTGGTGCTTGCGGCCGCGGTGGCCGGTGGCGTGCGCGCGATCGAGCAGCGGGCCGGGCGGCTTCGCCCCGACGCGACCGACGGTGTCTCGACTCCGGAATCCATCGACGCGCCCGGCGAGAAGGTTCCCACGTGACATCACCATCCGTACCGACGCGATCCTGCGGCCCGTCGAGAACATTCCGGCTCTGGGGCCGGCGCGGGGCGGTCTTCGCCGTCGTCGCAGGGATCATCGTCCTCCTCAACCCGTCGGTCACTCTGGCCCACGAGTTCGGGCCATTCGCCATCGACCGGTACGCCGCAATTCGGGTAGCCCCCGAGGAGTTCGAACTCGACTACGTCATCAGCCTCGCCGAGACTCCGACGCAAGCCGACGGTGACAGCATCGAGGCCGATCCGAACGGGTACTGCAACTCGATGACGGACGGGTTCGAGTTCACGCTCGACGGTGCCGAGATCGTTCCCACGGGCCTCACCGCAACGACGCTGCGCGAGGATGGCGACGGCGGATTGACGACACTTCGGGTCGTCTGCAACTGGGTCACACCGATCGCTGCGTCCGCCAACGCGCAGACGGTGCGCTTCGACGACGCAAACTTCAGCGGTCGGGCCGGTTGGCGCGAGATCATCGTCGTCGGCGACGGCACGGCGGTGACAGGTGAGGTCAGCGATGAGTCTCTCACGGCCCGCCTGACCGACTACCCCGATCCCTCGGAGAACCCGGACACACGGACGGTGACCTTCGAGTTCATTGCCTCCGAGGATGTCGATGCGGCGGCGCTGCCGACCACGGAGCCGGGAGACGACGACAAGGGCGGCGGCGATGCGTTCTCGAATCTGATCTCCGATGCCGATGGCGGCGTGGGAGCGATGTTGATCGCCCTCGGCTTCGCTGCATTCCTGGGGGCATTGCACTCACTCGCTCCCGGCCATGGCAAGACGGTGATCGGGGCATACCTGGTGGGCACGCAGGGGACCAAGTTCCAGGCCCTCGTCCTGGCCATCGCGGTGGCCCTGTCGCACACGCTCGGCGTCCTCATCCTCGGCATCATCACCTACGCAGCCGGCGCCACGTTTGCTCCCGAGCGCGTCTACCCCTGGCTGCAAGGAGTGTCGGCCATCATCGTGCTCGCGATCGGCGTGTGGCTCGTCTGGACCGCGGTGAGCGAATGGAGATCGCGTTCCCGCTCGGGGGCACGGCCGGTGCACGCCCATGGCGATCACGGCACCGATGCAGTCGACACCACAGTTCCAGTCCTGGCCAGAACCGGTGTCGCACTCGCGACAGGGTCGGCGGTGATCGCTGACCAATCGACGCTCCATGGCCATCAGCACGGCCTCGTCGAAGCGTCCCATCACGAACCGCACGACCACGATCACGAACCGCACGATCACGACCACCCGCACGACCACCACCACGATCACGACCATCCGCACGACCACGACCACGGGTCAGACTGGCATCGTCACGGCATCTTCCCCCACACGCACAAGTTCGACCTCGACGAGATGGATCTCGAAGGCAAGGTCAGTTGGAAGACGCTGGCGATGCTCGGACTGTCGGGCGGCCTCGTCCCATCGACGTCGGCAATCATCGTGCTGCTCGGGGCGATTCAGCTCAATCGCCTCGCCTTCGGCGGCATGCTGATCCTTTCGTTCGGACTGGGCATGGCCATCGCCCTGGTCAGTGTGGGACTCGGCATGGTGGCACTGCGCGACCGGGCGTTCGGCGCCATGGACGGCAACTCGATCATTCGCACCGCGCGGATCTGGGTGGTACCGATCGCGGCTGTTGCGGTGTTCCTGATCGGCGTGTTCCTCGTCATACGAGCCGCGACCGAGATCAGCGGTCTCTGACGACGTCATTGTTGCGTCGCCCGTGCCGGAAGGCTGCTCCTCCGGGCCCGGTGCACCCGATGCGCACCTGCTCACCGGGCTGCGAGAACTCGACCTCGGAGTGCTGGCACTGCTGACGGATCCAGGATCACAGGACGATTGCGGTGCCGGTCGACTCAGGTGGCGCCGGCCAGCCGCGGCGTCCAACGGTCAGTCCGACGGCGTCGAGGGCCTCGCGGAGTTGGCCGACGTGGAGCTGATGTCGCCGATCGAGCGAATCGAGGTTCGTGATGACGGCGATGACATCCACGTAGGCGGCCAGGAAGCCCGACGAATGCCCCGCTGCGGGGCCGGCCAGGGCGTGGGCGAGCTCGTGCGCAGCCGTCGCAATCGTGAGTTGGTCGGAGGCGAGCCTGATCACCGTGGTCGCATCGGCAATGCGCCGAGCACTCGACGACCTTGCATCGCGTCTCGCCGGGACGACTCGTACCGGAGGTCCGGGCCACCAGGCGCCCCCGACCACAGCCCCGATGGCGGTGGACACCTCGTCGAACGACCGAGCGACCTCGAGATCAGTGCCATCGAAGGCGGCGGCCTCGGCTGCGTAGACCTCTGCACGTCCACAGTCGCGCATCACCCTGGCCCCAACGACCGTCGTCCCCCGATGCGTTCACGTCCGAGGTCGGCCCGTTCGGCTGCGGCGCTTCCCGCCATCCAACCTCCGACCTCTGCGCCGGCAGAACTCCGCGCGGTGCGAACCTTCCCGAACTGCGTTGCGACGAACTGATCGACCTGTTGAACCCGCTCGATCCGGGCAAGCGATCGACCCGCTCCGTCGACTGCCACCGGTGTCGTCGAGGTCGCCTCCGCCGACACGCGAACCTCGTCGAACGACTTGGCGACGCGGTCGGCGTAGCCGAAGAGAAACGATCGACGGTGGCGCTGTGTGGCCGCGGGGGTCGAGCGGCGCTCCGACGCCATCTGCGTGGCAGCTTGGGCGTGCAGCGATGTGTACATCACCTCAACCAGATCCAGATCCGCGGTGTGGCCCGCCACATACGCGATGGTGCCTGTCGGTGTCGATGCGAACACGACCCGTGCATCATGCGCTTCTGCCACGGCCATCAACAGCGCAAGTCGAGCTCGTACGTAGGCGCCACGGCCGAGCGCGATCTCGCGGATGGCCAGATCGTCGGCATCGGAACCGGCAAGTGCCTCGGGATCGATGCGGTGGCGGGCGATCAGCTCCGCTGCCTTGCGCGAGAACGCATCGGCTTCATGGACGTTGGAGGTGGCGGACGCCTTGTCCATCAGCTTTCGAACGCGGGAGACGAGATTCCGCTCGACCGCTGACGTGATAGTTTCATCACCGGTCTTCGGTGGCGACACATGCTCGTTTGGCTTCGACATCCAGCGGTGAGCGTAGAGGTATGACGACAGAACACGAATTGGCCACAGCACTCGACGCGGAACACGTCGACGGGCGCACACTTCGACGCACTCGCAACCGCACAGCAGTGATCGCGGCGCTGCTGGCAATCATCCGTGAAGGCAACCTCCGACCGGGGGCGTCCGAGATCGCCGATCGCGCCGGCGTCTCGCACCGGTCGATCTTCCGGTATTTCGACGACCTCGATGACCTCGTGCTGACAGCAATCGACCATGCATTCGAAGAGGCCGGCCCGCTCGCGGGCATTCCCGGCATCGGATCCGGGTCGCTCGACGAGCGGATCGCCACGCTGGTCGACGCGCGCCTCGCGCTGTTCGAGTCGGTCGACGGCACGATGCAACTCGCCAGAATGCGAGCGCCGTCGATCCCCTCGATCGACGAGGGCATCGCAGAGATCGCCCAGGTCTTCCGGGTACAGATCACCGAGCACTTCGCCACCGAGTTGGCCGCCGTCGCAGAACACGACGCGCCATTGCTCGTCGACGGAGTCGTCGTACTCACGAGCTACGACTCCTTCGCGATCCATCGCCGACTCCTCCACAGCGACACCCATCGGATTCGGGCTGCATGGATGTGCGCGCTCGGAGCGCTGTTCAGCTGACGGGTCTGACCCGACACCGATAGGCTGTCGGCTCTTGCGGACGTAGTTCAACGGCTAGAACCTCAGCCTTCCAAGCTGATGATGCGGGTTCGATTCCCGTCGTCCGCTCCACGCGAATCCCCAGGTCAGGAGTGATTTCCTGATCTGGATTCGTGTAACGCCGGGCCCCGGAAACGGCCGTCGTGCCTACACGTGCCTACAAGTTGGCATCGAGCACGAGGAGGCCGTCATGGCCCGAGCCCGTTCCTTCGGCAACATCCGCAAGCTGCCCAGCGGCCGCTACCAAGCGCGCTATTGGCGCCTCGGCAAGCAAGTCGCTGCCGACACGGTGTTCGCCAGCAAGACCGACGCGAGACGTTGGCTCGCCACCGTCGAGGCCGACATGATCCGAGGCGTCTGGGTCGATCCCGACGCCGGTCGCATCCCGTTCGGCAAGTACGCAACGCGGTGGGTTGCCGAACGGCCGGTCCGTCCGCGGACGCGCGAGATCTACGAGGGCCAGCTCCGACACATCGTTCTGGTGTTCGCCAACGTGCACCTCTGCGACGTCCACCCCGTCGACGTTCGGACGTGGCACGGCCGGCTCGCAGCGGGCGGCCTGCACCACAACACAGTCGCGAAGATCTATCGGCTGTTCCGTTCGATCATGACCACCGCCGTCGACGACGGGTTGATTGCCCGCAATCCGGTCCGCATCAAGGGCGCCTCGGCCGAGCGGATGGTCGAGCGCCCACTGCTGACGTGGGACGACGTTCGAGCACTCGCCGGCGCAATTCACCCGAAGTTTGAGTGCCTGGTCTGGACGGCCGCGGCGAGCGGCCTGCGATTCGGCGAACTCGCCGGCCTGACGCTCGAACACGTCGATCTCGAGCGCCGCGAGTTGCGCGTGACTCAAGCCCTGCACGACATCAAGGGTCAAGGGCCGACGCTCGGGCCGCCGAAGACCGAAAGCGCCGTCCGGACGGTTCCCCTGGCCGAAGTGATCGCGAACCGCCTGTCCGTCCACATCGAGCAGTACGTCGGAAGCATCGAGCGCGATGAACTCGTGTTCACGTCACTCCGAGGCGGCCCGCTGCTCAATACCTACTTCGCTCCGCACTGGTCGAAGGCACGAGATGCGGTCGGTCTGCGCCACGTCCGGTTCCACGACCTCCGCCACCTCGCCGGGACGGAGGCGGCCACGGCTGGGGCATCACTGCGGGAAGTGATGACGATCATGGGGCACGCGTCGAGTGCCGCGAGCCTGCGCTACCTCAAAGCATCAGACCACCGTGGCCGAGAGATCGCCGATGCTGTCGGTCGCCGAATCGAGAGCTGACTCATCGCGGGGACGAACGACGCCCAAGTTCGAGTCGCCGCTCGAACTCCTCCTCGTGGCGACGGCGTGCTCGTTCCCGACTCGGCTCCTGCAGCCCCCTCGTCCGCCGATCGTCGACGTCGCGTTCCCACTCAGCGAGTTGCTCGACCAACCAATTGATCCCGTGCGGATCGTGCGTGCGCATTCTGCCGAGTGCTCGTTCGTACTTCTGGGCAAGAATCCACCGGCTCAGCACCAGATCGTCATATCGCTCTTCGACGCGGAACAACTCGGCCCGCAAGACGCTGATCGTCGCGTCGCAGTCGGAGTGGTCAACGACGCTCTCCGGAATGACCTGAGTCGGCGGCGTCGGAATCTCTGCGGCTGCTGGGGCGTCGATCGGCATGGGCTCATTGTCCTCGTCACGGCCGCCGGCACCTCTGGATCGCGGAGTCGTTCGCTGCGATTCCGCTTCTCGCTCGGCGCGTTGCGCAGCGCGAGTCGCCCGCATCCTCTCGGCGTCGGATGCCCACTTCCGCGGCCGCCCAGGCTTCCGCTTCTGCTCCCCCATCAGAGGCTCCTCTCTCTTCTCGGATACCTCTCAGACTCGAGTTCCCACTTCCCGGAAACCCTCCCGAATGCCGTTCCCGAGTTCCCGGAAACACTCCCAACTACCGGATTCCGGTTCCCGGAAACGCCCCGGGGACGGTCTGCGCCTCATGTCCACGACCGGTAGCGGCACCGGAATTATCGAGCACTGCACTGGGGCCGCGATGCGGCGCGGGCTGCGCCGCATCGCCGGTGATTATCCGGAGCGTTATCGAGTGCCCTCGGCACTTTGACGATGCCTCTTTGGTTGTCAAGGGGGTCTCGGGGCAGGTCGAAGCGCACGTCGTGGGCCCGTTGCCGGGTGCTCGGGGCTGGTCGTAGAAGGACCTGGCTGGGTCCAAGTGGCTATTGTCGTGTGATGTCGCAATCGATCACACCGTTCGAAATCGCCGTCGACGATACCGTGCTGGCAGATCTCCACGAACGCTTGGGGCGCACGCGGTGGCCCGAGGTGGAAACGGTCGACGACTGGAGTCAGGGCATCCCACTGGCCTACCTTCGGGAGGTCTGCGACTACTGGGTGTCGTCATACGACTGGCGGGCACGGGAGGCCGGGCTCAATCGGTTTCCCCAATTCCACACGCCGCTGTCGGGTGACGGCGACGAGCCGCTGGACATCCACTTCCTCCACGTCCGATCTCCCGAAGCCACGGCGCTTCCGCTGATCCTCAGCCATGGCTGGCCGGGGTCGACGGTGGAGTTCATGAAGGTGATTGGACCGCTGACCGATCCCGTCGCCCACGGCGGGAACGCCACGGACGCGTTCCACGTCGTGGCGCCGTCGCTGCCGGGTTTCGGATTCAGTTCCAAGCCCGCTCGGGCCGGCTGGGGAGTCGATCGGATCGCGACTGCGTGGGACGAGTTGATGGTGCGGCTCGGCTACGACCGGTTCGTGGCCCAGGGCGGCGACTGGGGCTCGGTGATTACCACGGCGATCGGCGCACAGAACCTCGGGCACTGCGCCGGCATCCACGTGAACATGCCCCTGGCCGGCCCGACTCCCGACCAAATGAGCGACATGACCGAAGAAGAGATGGGATACGTCGGCCGACTCCAGGCGTACCAAGCGCAGGAGTCCGGCTACTCCACGCAACAGTCGACCCGTCCTCAGACACTCGGATACGGCCTCGCCGACTCCCCGAGTGGACAGGCGGGCTGGGTGCTCGAAAAATTCTGGGCCTGGACCGACAACGACGGCCATCCGGAGGATGCAGTGTCGCGCGACGAACTTCTCGACAACGTGATGTTCTACTGGCTCAACAACACCGCTGCTTCGTCGGGCCGCTTGTACTGGGAGAGCTTCGACCTCGCGGCGCCCGCTCCGAACGTCGCAGTCCCCGCCGGGATCTCACAGTTCAAGAAGGAGATCTTTGGGGCCTCTCGCCGGTGGGCCGAGGGCGTGTACACGGACATCCGGTACTGGAACCAGCTCAACCGCGGTGGGCACTTCGCAGCGTTCGAGGAACCCGACCTCTTCGTCGACGAGGTGCGAGCCAGCTTCCGCCACGCCCGCTGAGCCCCAATCCACCGACCACCAACCCGAGCAGTCAGCCCGCGTGGTTGTGAATTTCGACGAACCGGCAACCAAGGGTCTTGTCCCGGGGCCCCTATCCAGTGGCCACACCGACGCTCGCGACTTAGGCGTGTACCTGAACGCTGGGATGGCGCGGTGACGCGCCGGCGGCGTTCAGTCGAGCGGAACTCTCCGATGGACGAGAATCGTGTCGAGATGGCTCATGACCACTTCGTCGTCCTCGTTCCTGACGAGTGAGAGGCGGATCGTCACGATGCCTCGATCCCCCTTGGACGAGGAGGCCCGCGTTTCGACGATCTCGAACTGAAGGTGGACCTCGTCGCCCGGGCGAAGCGGATGATGGAAGCGCACCTCGTCGTAACCGAACGACGCGATCACTGCGTGTTCGGGGAGTTGGTGAATGAGACGCTGCTTCACGGCAAGGATGAACACGCCCGGTGCTGTTGGGCCGCCCTGGCTGACTGCAACCTCGCTATCGACGTGGATCGGAAGCGGATCCCACCGCTTCGCGAAGTCCACCATCTCGTCACGGTCGATGACAACGGTCGGACTCGTGATGCACTCGCCGACAATCATCTCCTCGAAGTAGATCACGCGCTCACTTCCCGGCACCGACGACGCCGATGGTTGATGCTCACGCTCCTGTCGACTCCCATTTCGCGGACACTAGGTCGCCGCCATCGACGAGCACGGACGCGGTGCCACCAAACGCCGAATCGGTGACCCGATTATGTGGCGCGAGAGTTGGGCCGATACCGAGTGGTCCTTCGATCGTCGATGTCGGGTTATGGGTGCTCGCGTTATGGGCTCTGCCATCCGAATCTTCGGTGCGCGAGCCCGCCGGTTCTGGCCAGCAAGGAACGTGTATCGGCCTCGTGGGTATCGCCCGTCGCCTCCTGGTCGAGGCCAAGGCCGCCGTAGCGGCCGATGTGTGAAGGCCTCGAGGTGTTGACGGGCCTCTACTTGAGCGGGGCGGCGCCTTGAAAGACTCTGACCGCTCGTCGTGCGAGTTCGTCGAAAGGCACCGGTTGATCGGGTCGGTGTGGTGGGAACGGTTCGCCGATCATCTCGGCGGCCTGGGCCTCGAGTTCGCGATACAGCGCGATCGTTTGCAGGTCGGTGGCGGCGGCGGAGGCTCTGAAGAGGTCGATGCCGGCTTCGGTCTCACCGAGTTGATGCACGCTTGCTGCGCCGAGCGCGAGGAAATGGGACCCTTCCGCCGAGAGGCCTGCTCGTGCCATCTCTTCGACGGCGAGCGAGAGTGACAGTGCGGCGTCCGACCACTGCTGTCGCCGGTAGAGGATCGTGCCGCGGATGCCGTGGCGTAGGCCGCACACTCCACCGGGTGGGATCTCGAGCGAGATCGCTTCGTCGGCGTAGTCGAGGGCACGGGCCTCATCGGTCTTCTGGTAACTCAGTGCGCTCGTGCACAGTGCCATGGCGAGCGTGGTCGGACTCGCGAGCCGCCTGGCGAGACCCATCGCAAAATCGACGGTCTCGATTCTTGGCTGCCCGTGCACCGCGGCAAACGCGGTCAGCACGAGGGCACTCCACAGTTGGAGGTACTCGTCGCCGGCATCGCTCGCTCGGTCGAGGGCCGAGGTGACCGAGTCGATGCCGCGATCGAAGTCGCCCGCCATGAACGCAACGAACGTCTCTCCCAGGTCACGGGTCGCAGCGAGACCCGGGTTGCCTTCCACGTCGAGGGTTCTCAAGTCGTCGAGTGCCGCTCGGCCGCGTGGCAGGTCGGCGGTCATGTAGGCGCTGCCGATCTCGGAGATCAACACGGTGTGCCCCCAGTCGGGGTCCGATCCGGCACCGACATCGATGGCCGACGCGGCCAGGGAGGTGAGTGTGAGGTGCCAACTGAATTGGAAGCCCGGCGGCCCGGTCAGTTGGGCTGCGAGGTCAGGGCGATGGCGTTCGACGGCCCACAGCAAAGCGGCGCGGGTGTTGGGCACTTGATCGAGCAGGTCGACCATAGCGGCGCCTTCGTTGGGCCCGTGCAATTGCTTGCCGAGTCGAACCACGCGTTCGCCGTAGACCGCGGCATGTCGTTCGCGCCACTGCGCCGCATCGTCGGATGCGTCGAGTTGTTCGGCTGCGTATTGCCGCAGAGATTCCAATAGGCGGTAGCGGAGGGATCCATCGGTCCGCCGGATTGCCTCGACCATCGATTTGGAGACGAGCGCTCCGAGGATCTCGGCGACGTCGACTGCTTCGGTGGTGTTCGCACAAAGCTGCTCGACCGCGTCGAGATCGAAGCTGCCCGCGAACACCGACAGCCGTGCGAACAGCGCCTTCGAGTCGTCGTCGAGCAGGTCGTAGCTCCACTCGACAGTGTTGCGCAGGGTCTGGTGCCGTTCCGAAACCGCTCGGCGACCACCGCGGAGCAGTTGGAAACGTTCTTCGAGCCGGTCGAGGATCTCGGTCAGGCTCATCGTCGACGCTCGCGCGGCGGCGAGTTCGAGTGCGAGCGGAACACCGTCGAGTCGTGTACAGATCTGGCGCACGAGTTCGGATTGGTCACGGTCAAGTTGGAGGTCGGGCTCGCTCGCGGCGAGCCGTTGGGTGAAGAGTTCTTCGGCCGGACCCTGTGCGTCGGGGTTGCCTGCCCGCAGCGGCTGGATTGCGCGGATGCGTTCGCCGGCGAGGCCCAAACCTTCGCGACTCGTGGCCAGGATTCGTGTGTCGCTGCCGTCGGCCAGAATCTGCTCGACGATGTCGGCAACCGAGTCGATGACGTGTTCGCAGTTGTCGACCACGACGAGGACACGGCGAGACGAGAGATACTCGATGAGCGAGGAGAGCGTGTCGCGGCCGGCAAGCAGCGGAGGTTTGATGGCGTCGACCAACGCTTCTATGACGTCGCTGTCCTGGACGACCGGGGCGAGTTCGGCGAAGTACACGCCGTCGGAGAACGTTGGCAGGCACTGCTCGGCGACATGCAGGCTGAGTCGCGTCTTTCCCACGCCTCCGACTCCCGTCAGCGTCACCAACGGCCAGGCGTCCAGTTCGTCGACGATCGCGCGGCTTTCGTTCTCACGTCCGACGAGTGGGGTGCGCTGACGCGGCAGGTTGTTGGGCACGGTGTCAAGCGCTCGCAGTGGCGGAAACTCGACCTCCTGGCCGCCCGGCGTGATCTGACACACGTCGACCGGTGCGGCGAAACCCGACAGGCGGACCGGTCCGAGCGCTGTGACGAGTGCCGCTCGATCGCTGAGCGACGCACACACCGCTGATGCCACGATCTGGCCGCCCCAGGCACATCCCATCACCCGAGCCGCAAGGTTGAGTGCCGGGCCGAAGTAATTGCCGTCTCGCTCGTCTGCCGTTCCCGCATGGATGCCCATCCGCACCCGGATTGCCACAGCCGAGTCGATCGGTTCTGCCGCGAGCCGCAGCTGAGCCTCGACCGCTGCGTCCACGGCGAGACTCGATGTATGGAAGGCGGCCGCAAATCCGTCGCCCCCAGTCGAAAAGATGTAGCCGTCATACGCGTCGATCACCTCGCGCAAGATGGCGTCGTGGCGGGCCAGTGCTGCCTGCATCTCGTCGGCGTGCTCGTCCCACAGACGCGTCGACCCTTCAATGTCCGTGAACAAGAACGCCACGGTCCCCGAAGGCCGATCCCCAGACATCACTCCTGGACCCTAGAACAAGAACCGATCGCCGTTCCCCGACAACAGAGCGCAACGACCCCCGGTCACCGAGGCCGCCGACAACCGGCGCACTGTGGGATGTCGGAACGCTGCTAGTGCGCTGGATGTTTGCAGCATCTGCTCGTTGCCGACCAATCATGAATCAGGAACTTTCCATCGGTTCAACGATCCTCCGCTCCCACTCGCAAGCGCGAGCGAGAGCGCTCCTCCAGCCACCCGATAACCGGCCTCTTGTCATAGTTGACGGTGATCCGGGGGTGCGGCCAGCCTTTGGGTCGGGGTTCTGGATGGTTCGCTCGTTAACCGGCTGCCCATCGCTTCGTGTGGTGTGGCTCGCCTTCGGCATGCGGCCTGAGCCTCG
>DATLBC010000029.1:0-2015 GCA_035527095.1 Ilumatobacteraceae bacterium
ACTCGGCATCGAGTTCTGACCCGAGGACGAAGACGTCGTGCGCGAGGTTGACGAGGGGTTCGCCAGCGACGAATGTGGTCGCGTGGGGATCAAGGGGAACAACGAGCGACACCGCGTCCTGGTGCCCCAAGCACTCGGATCGGACGAGTTCCTCCGCGTCACCTGGCACGCATCGCGTGAACTGATCGTGTTCTCCCACTGGGACGGCGACCACTGCGTCGCCGCCACCCCCGTCCGCATCACCGACATCGAGGAACTCGCCTCACTGATCTCGCAGGCCGCAGCCCACGGGACCACGGCGTCGGCATGGCCGCCACCGGCCGCCGACATGCTGGTCGTCCCAGCAGCCGGTCTGACCGTCCCACCTGCCCGGCGCTCCGCCTGACGCCTGCCGGGAACCGGCCCACGGACCGAGTGGGTTGTCGGCCGAGCTTGCGACAACTACTGTTGTCGCAGCGGAGATACGGCCGAGCGCTCGCAAACACGGCATCTCCGACGACGAAATCCGCCATGCCATCGACGAGTTCGACGCCGCAGACGACTACGTCGTGACAGGATCCGATGCGCTCGCAGAACTTCGAGCCGCTTCCGCGGCGCGGCGAGAAGCTGACAGCCGGATCGAGGCCGCAGCGCTGCGGGCACACCGAGACGGCGCCTCGTGGGGAGTGATCGGTGCGCAGCTCGGCATGACCCGCCAAGGCGCGCGGCAACGCTTCGAACGACTCACCAACTCCTGAACGCGGTCGGAACGGTGCGCCTTGGGATGCCTGTGGTCACCACAGGGTCGAACGTTCTGGGGCAGGTCTCGGACGGGATCATCTCGTGTCACGTAAGGGCCGCTCTGGGGCTGCGGCGACGATGTCCGCCAGCCTCGAGTCGATGAACGCCACCGTCGAACGCTGGGCGGAGCCGGAGATCCATCGGTTGCACGGCTACGTGCTCGAGCATCGGGGAGCACCGGCGAGCGACGTCGAGGACCGTTACCGCCTCGCCCTGGCCGTGGCGCAACGTATGGGTGCAGGCGGCTTCGAAGCGCGCGCCAACGACAGCCTCGGGCGCTGGCTCGGCCGCCTCCGACGATCACTCGGAATGCCAATCGTCACCTATCGTGCTCATGCCTGGGCCACGAGGATGTTTGACAGAGAAGTTACTGACGCATACAGTCACCCGAGGCCCGGTTGCCGCTCTCCGCGCCGTCGTATGCCGCCCGCCGTTGCGGGCGGACACCATCCCCCCACGAAGTGACGTCGAAGGACCACCGCACATGACCCTCTCACGACCCCTCATCAATCGGCGCCGCACGCTGACCGCACTCCCGGTCGTCGTCGCGCTGCTCGCCGCGACCGCCTGCGGCAGCGATGACTCCAACAGCAGCACCGACACCACGGCCGCCGCTGCCACCACCGCGACGCCCGACACGTCGGCCGACACGACGGCACCTGCCGACGCCGAGTTCTGGACCGCGACGCCGCCGAACATGACACCGGTCGACGATGCGACCGCCGCCGAGTGGCAGGAACTGGCCGAACTGACCCTCCAGATCGCCGAGGGAACACCGGGGGCCATCGTCGCCGTCTCCCACCCCGAACTCGGCTTCTGGTCGACGGCGATCGGCGACGCCGAAATCGACGTCGACCCGATGACCCTCGACCACCACAGCCGCATCAGCTCGGTCACCAAGACCTTCACCGCTGTTGCCATCCTCCGACTGGTCGACGCCGGCGAGCTGTCCCTCGACGACACGGTCGCCGATGTCGTCCCCGACGTCGCCGAGCAGTTCCCCGAGACAGCCGACATCACCGTCGAACACCTCGTGTCGATGACCAGCGGCCTGCCGGACTACGCGAACGTCGCAGGGTCCGCCACTGCGCAGGCCGTCGAGGACCCGACGAAGGTCTGGGCACCCGAGGAGCTGATCGAAGCGGCGCTCGATGCGTCCGAGGTGGAGCCGATCGGCACGCCGGGCTACTCGACGACGAACTTCATCATCCTCGGCTTGATGTACGAAGCCATCA